>JAEURB010000260.1 GCA_016788435.1 Anaerolineae bacterium
AGCGCAACCTGAAGGAATCGGCGGCGGCCTACGAGGAAGCGTTGAAAGTGCTGCCGATGCGCGAGGATGTTCAGCGCGAATTGATCCGCTGCTATCTGCAGTTGGGTGATGTGGCCAGAGCGCAGAAGCAGTTGGCGGCTATTGAGGACAAGGCCTACAAGAAGGTGGGCGTGCGCCCAACGCCGGACAGTCTTGAACTGCGCGAACTGGTCGCTTCGGCTACGAGCTGAGGGCCCGCACCAGAAGCGCCGCCAGCCAGCCGGCTACCAGCCACAGGCCAAACCGGCCGTGCAGTTTCGCCGTACCGCCCTGCGCACGATGCAGCAGGGCGGTGTCATTGCTGGTCATCACCACCTGAATCAGCGTCCACGCTTGCGGCAGCGTCGCCCCAACCAGCAGCACCGGCCACGGCGCGACCCCGGCCACGACCAGCACGGCCAGCAGCGCATACGCCCCGCCCACCAGCAGCGCATATTCCCAGCGCGCGGCGCGCTGACCAAGCAGCACGGCGAGCGTGCGCTTGTTCACTGCGCGGTCTGCGTCAACATCGCGGACATTGTTAGCATCGAGGATGGCCGCGCACATCGAGCCTATCGGTATACCCACCAGCACAGGCGTCCAACTCGCCTGCCCAGCCATCACGTAGTAAGCGCCCAGCACCATCAGCGGCCCCATGAAGATGCCAACCGCCACCTCGCCCAGCCCGTTATAGGCCAGCGGGAATGGCCCGGCGGTGTAAGCCAGCACCACCAGCACGCCGCCCAACCCGATCCAGAACAGCAGCGGCCCGCTTTGCGTGAGCAGGAACAATCCGATGGCAATGCCGCCCAGCACCGTCACCACCGCGCCGGCCAGCACCTCGCGCGGGCTGAGCAGCCCCTGCTTGAGAATCATGCCCTGCCCGGCCTGCTTCAGTTCTTCCGCGCCGCGCCGGAAGTCATAATACTCGTTGACAAGATTGGCGGCGATTTGCAGCAGCAGCGCGGCGACCAGCGAGAGCGCGAACAGAACGGCATTGAACGCGCCATCCTGCAAAGCGACGACGCCGGCCGCACCCAGTGGCACGTAGGTGGCCGTCAGGGTGCGTGGGCGCGCCGCCCGCCGCCACGCCTGCCAGCGCGTCATCGCTGGTTGACCACTTGCGTCGCTCATCGCCCACCCCTCACCAAAGGCGCAGGGTAGCGGCTCACCTGACTGCGCTGTAATATTCCAGCCATTCGCAGCATTTCCCTCAATCGCCCGGAGGCCGTCACCATGTGCGCGAAATCCCTGCTTGCCGCCGCTGCACTTCTGCTTGCCCTGGCAGCTGCCGCCTGTGGGCCCTATGCCTCGACGCCCGAGCCGACCCGCCGCCCGACTATCACGCCATCGCCGGAAGCGACCGTCGAAGTGACGGCCGAAGCCACTGCCGAAGCGACCAACGCGCCGTAAGCGGCTAGTCCTGCCATACGAGTCGTTCAGCGGGTGGCCGGCGTTTAGCCCGTGCCGCCCGCCATTTTCGAATCAGTGCCGTCACGCCAAGTG
>JAEURB010000272.1 GCA_016788435.1 Anaerolineae bacterium
ACTTACGGTGCATACTGGCATAATTGTTTCGGAACTCATGACGATTACGTGCCAGCGCAGGCGGTCGAGCTTCCGGTGCTGGCGGCGCGCGCGCTGTATGCGCTGCCAATCGGGGCGGCCAGGGTCGTCTAGAGCTACCAACAAAAGAACCGCCACCGTTGGCGCGGCTGATGCTCTGTAATGGGCCGCCGCGAACGGCCGAGTAAGCAGGATTTCTGATGGACGTGGGATTGTGGCTCGCCTTCATTGCCGGGCTGGTTTCGTTCGTTTCGCCGTGCGTGCTGCCGTTGGTTCCGGCCTATATCGGTTATATGGGCGGCCGCGTGACGCATACGGTTTCGCTGCAGGTTAGCGCTGGCGGTTCGGCGGCCGTCGAGGCGTGGGGCGCGCGGATGCGAGTCAATACCTTCCTGCATGGTGTCGCGTTCGTCTTCGGCTTCATGATCGTCTTCGTCGCTTTCGGCCTGCTGACAACCGCCTTCATGACGCAGGTGGGTGGCCAGAATATCGCCCTCGTGCGCGACATCATCGGCCGGGCGGGTGGCCTGCTGATCATCTTCTTCGGCCTGCACTTCATGGGCGCGGTGCGCTGGGCGCTGGACAGGCTGCAGCGTTCGGGCTGGATGAGCAGCCCGCTGTTCAGCGTCGCATTCCTGGCAGTCTTCTCCGTAATGGCCCTGTGGGCGCTGGTGGACGTGCTGATCGCCGCGCCGGTGATCGTCGTCATCGTGCTGTGGATGGCGCTCAGCGGGGCCTTCACGCAGCCGGCCACGTTCTGGACTTCGACCGTGGGCAGCCTGAACCGGATGCTGTACGCCGACACGCGCCGCCAGATGCAGGCCGGGAAGGGTGGAAATGGCTTTGCTGGCTCAGTGGTGATGGGCGTGATCTTCGCGGCAGGCTGGACGCCGTGCATCGGCCCGATTTACGGCAGTATCCTCACGCTGGCTGCGACCGGCGGCGGCGTGGGGCAGGCGGGCAGCCTGATGGTGGCGTACTCGCTGGGCCTGGGCGTGCCGTTCCTGATGGCTGCGCTGCTGCTTGACTCGGCGCAGGGCCTGCTGCGGCGCATTCAGCGTCACTTGCACACGATTGAACTGGTGAGCGGCGGTTTCCTCGTCTTCATCGGTGTGCTGGTCGCCAGCGGCCAACTGCAATCGCTGTCACAGAACTTCGCCACCCAGTTTGCCGACTTCTCGTACCGGCTGGAGGAATGCGCGGTCGGCGTTACACGCGGCGAGATTACCCTCGGCGACTTTGGCGCGTGCATGAATGGCAATGCGGCAGAAGCGGCCGCGCCAGCGGCGGAGGCGGCTGTCACTGCCCCTGTGCTGGCCGCGACGCCGGCACCGGGGGCGCAGGCGGGCACGGTCATCGGCGGGCTGGCCCCCGATTTCGAGCTGGCCGGCGATGATGGCAGCACATACCACCTGGCTGATTTCAGGGACAAGCCGGTGCTGCTGAACTTCTGGGCGACTTGGTGCGGCCCGTGCCGGGTGGAAATGCTGGCCTTCCAGCAGGCGTACGAAGCAGGTGATGAGCTGGCGATTCTGGCGGTGGCGTATGGCCAATCGGCGGCCGATATTGCCGCCTATCGCGAGGAAATGGGCGTCACGTTCCCGCTGCTGGTGGACGAGACGATGGAAGTGGGCGACCTGTTCGGGGTGGCACAGATTCCGAGCACGTTCCTGATCGGGCCAGACGGGCGCATCCTGAACGTGCATTACGGCCCGCTCACCGTCGAGCAGATCGCCGAATGGGCGGCCAGCGCGACATGACGGCTGCTGCGGCAC
>JAEURB010000275.1 GCA_016788435.1 Anaerolineae bacterium
CTATACTGGCCCCGCTTTGCGCCGAACGGGCAGGGGCCGAATGGTATGACGACTGCGACGATTGAAGAACAACTCGATATCCTGATGTCGGGCGCCGAATATGGTGACCCGAAGACCAAAGAACACATGCGGGAAGAACTGCGCGCCCGCCTGATTGAGGCCACCCGCGAGGGACGCCCCCTGCGCGTGTACTGCGGCTACGACCCGCGCACCGCCGACCTGCATCTCGGCCACACGATCACGATGCGCAAGCTGCGCCAGTTTCAGGAATTCGGCCACGATGTGACCTTTCTGATCGGCACATTCACGAGCTTGATTGGCGATCCGTCGGATAAAGACAAGGTGCGCGACCAGCTCACCCGCGAACAGGTAGAAGAGAACGCACGCACCTACGCGCAGCAGGCGTTCAAGATTCTTGACTCTGACCTGACGCGCATTCGCGTCAACGACGAGTGGCTTGCGACGCTCGACTTCGCTGACATCATCCGGCTGGCCAGCAACTTCACGGTGCAGCAGTTTCTGGTGCGCGAGAACTTCGCCCGGCGTATTGAGGACGGCCAGCCGATCTACCTGCATGAATTGTTCTACGGCCTGATGCAGGGCTACGACGCGGTGGCGCAGGAAGCCGATGTGCAGGTAGGCGGTCAGGACCAGCTGTTCAATATTCTGGTGGCGGGCCGCAAACTGCAGGAGGGCATGGGGCAGAAACCGCAGATCGCCATCATCATGGGCGAGAGCCTGCCCGGCACCGATGGCGAAGTGAAGATGAGCAAGAGCATCGGCAACCATATCCCGCTGCTGGCCGAGCCGTGGGATATGTTCGGCAAGGTGATGAGCCTGCCGGACAAGGCGATGCCGATCTACCACCGGCTGATTCTCGGCTGGCCGCCAGCGCACGTGAAGGAACTCGAAACGGGACTGGCCAGTGGCGCGCTGCACCCGAACGAGGCCAAGATGCGCCTCGCCCGCGAAATCGTGACCATCTTCCACAGCGCCGAGGCGGCCGAAGGGGCGCAGAAGCGCTGGGACGAGGTCTTCCGGGGTGGCAGCGGCATGCCGGAGGATATGCCCGAATACCAGTTGACGGCCGGGCAGCGCATCACCGACCTGCTGCGCGAACTGAAGATGGTGGCCAGTTCAGGCGAGGCCAAGCGCCTGATTGACCAGCGCGGCGTGCGCCTGAATGAAGAACCCGTGACCGACGTGTTCGCCACAATTTCGCCGGCACAGCTTCCAGCCGTGCTTCAGGTGGGCAAGCGCAAGTTCGTGCGCCTGGTGCAGGGCTAGACGGCAAAATCGTGCAGAATCGGCAGGGCGCTCACATTGAGCGCCCCGTTTGATTCAGGGGGAAATTCCTCAGCGCGAACCGCCGAACAGCATGAGCAAAGAGGCGACGGCCAGGAGCGCGAGCATCAGCCGGTCGAAGGCGGCGTGGTTGATGCGGACGACCAGGTAGCGGCCCATCCAGACCATCAACGGGATGATTGGAGCGGCCCACAACGACGCCAGAAACAGGTCCCAGTTGAAGATGCCGCCAATCAGCAGCCCCGGCATTTTTAGCAGATTGACGATGACGAAGAGCAGGGTGGCGGTTCCGGCGAAGGGCAGCGGCGGAACGCGCTGGAGGAGCATGTAGGCGGTGTAGGGCGGCGCGCCAGTATTGGCCAAGGCCGACCCCAACCCGGAGACGCCTCCAGCCAGGACGCCATGCCAGGGCCGCGAAACGTAGACCAGCCGGGCGATGCGGGGCTGCAGCAGCCGGTAGATGACGAAACTGAGCGTGAAAAGGCCCATGATCGTGCGCAGCGCCAAGTCGGGCAGAAGGATGAGCATCACCGTGCCCACGATCACACCCAGCACGGCGGCAGGCAGCATCAGCCGGATGTAAGCCATATCCCAAGCGCGCCAGAAGGCGTAGAGGGCGAACGCATCGGCGATGAGCAGCAGAGGCAGGATGATGCTGATTGCGGACTTGACGGGAAAGGCGAGCGCCAGTACCGGGGTACTGAGCGCGACCAGAATTGGCCCCATGCCGCCTTTCGAAAGCCCGATCAGGCAGGCGACGACGGCCAGAAAGAAGATCTGCTCGCTGGTCACGGCCGGGAGCGCAATTGGGCGAGCAGGAAGCTCATCTGCGAGTCGGTAGTGCGGATCTTCATGGCGAGATCGGCGGCGAGGTTCCGCATCAGCTTGAAGCCCAACGCCGGATAATTCTCGCAGAGCGTGTTCAGGCGGTCGCGCCCGATGGCCACCAGCAACGTATTGTCTTCGGCGCAGGTGGCCTGGGCCGAGCGCAGGCCGCTGTCTACCAGCGCCACCTCACCGAACGATTGCCCCGCCGTGAGCATGGCGATGGTCTGCGTTTGGCTGTCGAGCTGACTGCCGGTATTGATCTGGATGGCGACCGAGCCGCGCGCGATCACATACAGTTCAGTGCCGTTCGACTGCTCTTCGAAGACGACTTCGCCAGCGTGAAACGTACGCTCGGCCGCAATGGATGCGATAAGTTGAAACTGCGTCGGCGTCAGGTCCTGAAAGACGCCCGCTTGCTTGAGGTAGTTGACGATGACCATGATGGCAGGGCAGCGCCTCTCGTGAAAATTAGCTGGATGGGCTTGAGCGCCAGCCGGGCAAGCGAAGTATCCGCCAGAAACCGGCGCTGCGCCAGAACCATCTGAAGGATGGCAAGGCCATTCTCCAAAGGAACCTCACTCCCGGTTCCCTCACAATCGAAACCTCACACCCGGCCCCCTCTCCGCACGCGGAGAGGGGAGAAAGGACGCGCCATGAATGCCATCTCTCCGCCTTGAAGGGGGGATGGAGGTGGTACTGTTAGTGAGCCTGCTATAAGAGCGAACAACCGAACAGAATCAAAATAGCGTACGACGCCTGAGGGAAGAAGGTAGTGAACAACTGAACAGAACAGCGGACAACAGGCGGATCTCAGAGCAGGTCAGTACCGATCCAGTATAGGGCAGGAGGCGGTTGGCAGGTGAACGCCGGGTCGATCTCAGTGCCGCAATGGGGCAGCGGCAAGCGGGGGTAACGGGTGAAAGTTGGGCGCCGCGAGAGAGTTGCGGGCCAGAGGATGCACTCCGAAACTCAGCTCAGTTGTTGAGTGACCATTCCCCAATGTTACGGAAGCGGTCAGAGGCGCGGCCGATGAAGCCAAGCTGGATTCCCTGCACACGCGGCTGGCTGACGTACGTGAAGAGCGGGTGATAAAGCGGGATGGCGATGGCTTTCTCGGCGAACTCCTGCTGGAACAGCTGATAGTCGCGCTCACGATTCACGCCATACGGGTCACGGCGGGCACGCTCAAGCAGAACACTCAATTGGCGGTCGTCCACGCCGGCCAGATTTTCGCCATCGGGGTACTGGCCCTGATGCCAGAAATCGTACACGTCTGGGTCGGCACTGCTGCCGAGGCCCATTTCGACGATAGTTGTGTCAAACTGGCCATCTTGCAGGCGCTGGCGGAAAACATCCAGCGGCACAGACTCCACCGAGGCGGCCACGCCCACCTGCGACCACTGAGCGGCGATTTCCCCCGCGAGCGATACCAGCACCGGATCTTCGGGCACGAGAATGCTGAACTCGAAGAGGACGGCGGGCGGTGGGGTGGGGGTTGGCGTGGCGGTGGGGTCTACGCCGGGCGCGACCTGACCACTGTTGGGTATGGCGGTCGGCTCAGGCTCATTGGCCGCGTTCACACGTTCGAGGCGCTCGGCCGCTTGTGCGATAAGTGCGCGGGCGCGTGCCGGGTCGTAGGCGGCCCACGGCATGTTGGCTTCGTAGGCCCACGAGCCGGGCATGATCGGGCTGTTGGCGGGCACGGCGCTGTTGACCATCACGCGCTCGATCAGGGCGTCGGGGTCGAGCGCCGCCTGCAGGGCCACGCGGGTACGCTGGTCGCGGAAGTATGGTTTGTCGTCGTTCTGGAAGTTGAACAGCAGCACACCGAGCCGGTTCTCGATCTGATTGTAGACTTCCAGCCCGGCGTTATTGGAGAGAACGAAGAGGGATTCGCGTTCAGCGGGTGTGGCAGCGGCCAGCGAGTCCACCAGGCCAGCGGCCAGCCCGTTCTGAGCGGCCTCGAAGCTGGAGAAGAGCGTGAAGTTCACCGGGTCGAGCGCATAGGGCAGGGCCGCCGCTTCGGGGCGCTGGCGAAAGGCGGGCGAGACACGAAGCTCGACCTCGCGGATGCCGGTCGAATCGGCGCGGAGCTCGGCAAGCTGATATGGGCCGGTACCAATGGGAGCCAGGTTGAAGGGGTGCGCTGCCAGCGCGCTAGCCGGCGTGCCGCGCAGGGCATGTTCAGGCAGCAGGCCGATCGAGAGCCGTTCCAGAAAGCTGCCGAGGGGCTGCGCTAACCTGAAGCGCACAACGGAATCGCTGAGCTGCTGAACCTCGACCGTGCGCCAGAACGCGGCAAGCGCCGGGTCGCCGGGGAAGTCAGGCGAGGCGAGCAGGGATGTGGTGTAGAGTACGTCGGCCGCTGTGAAAGGTATACCATCCTGCCACTTCACATCGCTGCGGAGGAAAACGACGTATTCAAGCGAGTCTGATGAAATCGTCCAGCGGTCGGCCAGCGAGGGCACAGGTTCGCCATACTCGTTGATGGCAGTCAGCCCTTCGAAGATGAGCGCGCTCAAGGCTTCGTCTACCGGGTTGAGGGATGCCAGCAGTGGATTGATGCGCTGGACGGAGCCAACGACGCCTTCGCGGTACGGCCCGCCTGATGCGCGCTGGGGAAGAGGCAGGGTGCTGAGCGGCGTGACGGCCAGCGTAACTTGTCCGGATTGTGGCATGGTGCTGGTCGCTGCCGCTTGTGCGGGCGCAGGAGTTGGCGCCGGGACAGGAACCGGGAGGGTGGCGCGGTAGAACAGCGTTGCGGCAAAGACGACCGCCGCCAGGGCCAAAGCGATCAGAGGCAGGCGAACAGCGCGCATGAGAATGGTCCGAATGAGGGGAATGAGAGATGCCGGGCGGCGAACGATTGATTCACCGCCCGGAACTGGCTTTCAGGCCGGGACCTGCGCGCGCTAGGTATTGGCGAAGACCGAGGCCGCAAGGATGGAGACAAGCAGGAACAGGAAGCCAAGCACGACAGTGACGTTGAAGAGCGTTTTCTCCAACCCACGGCGCGTACGGCTGATGCCGCTGCCTTCGCCGCTCAGCATCTCGCTGATGCCGCCACCCTTGACCTGAAGCAGAATTACGACAATCACCGCAAGCGCGATGAGGATGACGGCGATTTCGAGTGCAGTTTCCATTCAGGTGCTCCCAATGGAACAGTTCAGAACGGGCGGCATTATAGCAAGGCTGCACAACCCTGTACAGCCTTGCGTGCCTGGCCGTGTGGCAAGCGCCTACTGCGTGGCCGCTTCCAGCGCCTGATCCTCGATGACACCGATCGCGTAATCAAGCTGTGGGTCGCGTTCGCCCTCGATGCCACTCGGATTCCACATCACGAGCGTGTCGGGAACGACGCCGCGCTCGTGAATCCAGCGGCCGCTCGGGGAAATCCAGCGCGCGATAGTCAGGCGCAGGCCGCCGCCGTTCGACAGCTCGTGCCAGGTTTGTACGGTGCCTTTGCCAAACGTGCGCTCACCGACAATGGTCGCCGCGCCGGTATCCTGCATGGCCGCCGAGATGAGTTCCGAGGCGCTGGCGCTGCCTTCGTTGACCAGCACGACAATCGGGACGGTGATCCCGGCGTAGCTGCCATCCGCGTTGAACACCGTTTGCTCGTTCTCGCCGAACCACTCGGTGACAATCGGGCCATCTTCGACGAAGGCGCTGCCGACCGAAACCGCGCTCGACAGCAAGCCGCCTGGGTTGTCACGCAGGTCGAAGATCAGCCCGTCACGGCTGTTGATATCCAACCCGGCAAGAGCTGCATCGAGTTCCTCGCGGGCGCGGGCGCTGAATTGGTTGAGCCGAATGTAACCGGTGTTTTCGCCGACGACGCGGCTTTCGATATTCGGGATGGTGATGCGCGCCCGCGTGATGACCATGTCAATCAACTCGCCGTCACGCGAGAAGGTGATGGTGACGTCGGTGCCTTCGGGCCCGCGTACGCGACCGGCCAGTTCATCCTGCGACATTTCCGAGGCCAACTCGCCATTGATGGCGTGGAAGATATCGCCGTTGTGAACGCCGGCGGTCTTGGCTGGCGACCCGTCAAGGACTGACACCACCTGAACTTCGCCCGTGTCTTCGAGGGTGCGGATGACCACTCCAATGCCTTGAATTTCGCCTTCAAACTCGTCGTTGGCCATGGCGAAATCTTCGGGCGTCATGTAGCCGGAGAATGGATCGTCGAGCGTATCCAGCATTCCCGTCAACGCGCCTTCGAGCGCGATATTGGGATCAACCGGATTGATACCCTGGGTCTGCATGAGGTTGTACACTTCGCTGATCACGCCCACCACGTCTGGGTCGGGGCTTTGCGCCGAGGTCGCCGAGTGAAGGCTGCCGGCAAGGAAGCCGACCGAGAGCAGGCCGGCAACCGCGAATGTCGTTCCGATAGTGCGTTTGATGCGGCCCGAAAGGGAAGGCATCGCAGACTCCCTGGTTCGTAGTATCGCGTGCATTATAGTGGAAACAGCTTCATCGGAAATGAGGGGACGATATGAGCCGCGATAGTATCGAAGCCGTTCTGCTCGGGGCTGCCATCGGCGATGCACTCGGTTGGCCGGTCGAGTTTTCGGCGCTGGGTGAAATCAAGGAGAAGTATGGGCCGCAGGGTATTCAGGAGCTTCCCGACCCCGCCGATGTTACGGATGACACACAGATGACCATCGCGCTGGCGGAAGGGCTGCTGGATGCTGGGGTCGGGGCTGACCTCGATGAGCAGATGAATGCGGTGGGACGGCGATTTGTAGCGTGGCTGCACCGGCAAAGCGAACCGGAATACTCACATGCGCCCGGCGTGGCCAGCATGAAGGGGAGCGCCCGTTTTGAGCAAGGCGTGCCCTGGCGCGAATCAGGCGGGCTGGACTCCAAGGGGTGCGGTGCGGCGATGCGCGTGGCGGCCGTAGGCTATTTGTACCAGCATGACCCGGCACGGCTGAAGGAAGTGGCGGCTTCGACCGCTATGATCACCCACCGGCACCCGACCGCGATCGCATCGGCGGTTGGCGCGGCCTGGGCGGTGAAAGCCGCGCTCGATGGCGCGCCGGTTGGGCGCTTACTGCATGAGGTGCATGAGGCGACGAATGGCATCAGCGATGAGTTCAGTGATACGCTGCTCCGGGTGGGGCAGGTGGGCGGGCTGACCGACGAGGAAGCAGCAATCCGGCATATCGGCTCGGGCTGGGTGGGCGATCAGGCGGTCGCGCTGGCCCTCTACTGCGTGATTCGCTATCCGAACGACTATGTGGGCTGTATACGGCGCGGCGCGAACCTGACCGGGGACAGCGACTCGGTTGCCAGCATCGCCGGTGGTATTTCGGCGGCCTATCTGGGGCTGGAGGCCATTCCGGCCGGATGGCGAAACCGGGTGGAAGGCGCAGAGGAACTGACGAACCTGAGCGCCCGCCTGGCCGCCGCGAGGCGTTGACGACCCGGCAATTCGCGGTACACTAGGCGGACAATTGAATGCTTTCCCAGGGGTGTCCGCGTCAAGCGGGCTGAGAGGTTGCGTAGAGCCGCACCGACCCTTCGACCTGATCCGGATCATGCCGGCGTAGGAAGAGGACGTGACAGACCACCCCGGGGACTACACGCTCAGGGTGGTTTTGCTTTACAGGAGGGTATGCCATGCGGTGGATTGCGATTGTGCTGGCGCTGATCGTGCTGGCCAGGGTGGTGACGGCGCAGGAGACACCGGTCGTGCGCGTGGTGACTCACGACTCGTTCGCCGTGAGCGACGCCGTGCTGGAGACATTCGAGGCGGAAAGTGGCTATTCGGTCGAGATCCTGCGGGTTGGCGATGCCGGGCTGCTGGTCAATCAATCCATTCTGACGCGCGAGAACCCGCTCGGTGATGTGCTGTTCGGCGTGGACAACACCTTCCTCACTCGCGCATTGGAGAACGATTTATTCCAGCCGTATGAGTCTTCGCTGCGCGAGGCGATTGCGCCTGAATTTCTTGACGGCATGGATGACCATGTGACGCCGGTGGATTACGGTGATGTGTGCCTGAACTA
>JAEURB010000345.1 GCA_016788435.1 Anaerolineae bacterium
GAGCATTGGCAGGATGGGGGTTGGGACGTGGCATCATGTGGCGTATTATCCTTACTCAGTCGGCTTTGCGCCACTTCTGACCACTCAACCACGAGACGCCCGATGGCCACTGTCGTTTTCATGGGCACGCCGGATTTCGCCGTGCCCGCCCTGCGCCTGCTCATGCGGCATCATACGGTGCTGGCAGTCGTCACGCAACCGGACCGGCCGGCGGGGCGCAACCGCCAGGTACAGGAGTCCCCGGTCAAACAGGCTGCAGCCGCGGCTGGTATCCCCGTCTTTCAGCCGGAGAAGATCCGCCGCGCCGAGGCGATTGAAACGCTGCGCCAGTGGCCGGCTGATCTGTTCATCGTGGCGGCATTCGGCCAGATTCTGCCGCAGGTTGTGCTGGATTTACCGCGCTTCGGCTCGCTTAACATCCACGCCTCGCTACTGCCCCGCTGGCGCGGCGCGGCCCCTATTCAGGCGGCCGTGCGCGCCGGTGACGACGTCAGCGGCATTACCATCATGCGGATGGACGCCGGCCTCGACACCGGCCCGATTCTGACGCAGCGCGAAATCGCTCTCGCGGCGGACGAAACCGGCGCGTCGCTGCACGACAAGCTTTCCGCGCTTGGCGGCGAACTGCTGATGGATACGCTGCCGGGCTATCTGGATGGGCGCATCGTGCCGCAGGCGCAGGAGGATGAACTCGCCACGCTCGCCACGCGCATCCAGAAGGACGAGGGGCGGATTAACTGGTCACTCCCGGCGCTCGAAATTGACCGCATGGTGCGCGCCTATACGCCGTGGCCGGGGTCTTTCACCATTTGGGATGGCAAGCTGCTGAAGATACTGGCAGGCGCGCCCGGAGACGGCCACGCTGAAGCTGGGCAGGCCATCGCGCGCGATGGGACGCTGGCGATTGGCACGGGGACTGGCCTGTACATCCTGGCGCGGCTGCAACTGGAAGGCCGCGCCGCCGCTAATACCGCCGACTTCCTGCGCGGCCACCCGGCCTTCGCCCAGGCACGGCTGGGTGGCGCATGACGAACGTTGCCACGCGCATCCTGCCGGTTGACCCAAACGCGCCAGAAGCGGGCCTGATTGACGAGGCGGCGGCCATCATCCGGGCTGGCGGGCTGGTCGCTTTCCCGACGGAAACCGTCTATGGACTGGGCGCGAACGCGCTGGACGCCGAAGCCGTATCCGGCATCTTCCGTGCCAAGGGGCGGCCCACCAGCGACCCGGTGATCGTTCATCTGGCCGAACGGGAGCAACTCGGCACGATTGTAACTGAAATACCCTCGCTGGCGTGGGCGCTGGCTGAAGCCTTCTGGCCGGGGCCGCTCACACTCGTGCTGCGGCGCAGCACGGCCGTTCCGGGCAACGTCTCGGCCGGCCGGCCAACCGTCGCGGTGCGTATGCCCGCCCATCCGGTCGCGCATGCTCTGATTACCGCCGCCTGTTTGCCGGTTGCCGCGCCGAGCGCCAACACCTTCAGCCGCCCGAGCGCGACGACTGCGCAGCACGTGTGGGACGACCTGCACGAGCGGATCGCGCTGATCCTCGATGGTGGCCCCGCCCCGCTCGGCGTCGAGTCGACGGTGCTGGACCTGACTGGCCCGCTACCAGTTATCCTTCGGCCGGGCGGCGTGACGCTGGACGACCTTGTGGCAGTGGCGCCGGACGTGATCATCCGCCACCAGTACCTGGCAATAGACGCCACAGCCGCCTCACCCGGCCAATTGATTAAGCACTACTCACCGCGCGCCGAAATGCTCCTGTTTGACGGGCCGACTGCGCTGGAGGCCATGCGCCGCGCCGCCCTCGAACGCCTGTCGAGCGGCCAGCGCCCCGGCCTGCTGCTGATGGATGACGAAGCGGCGGCCTTTGCGAGCGTGGGCGCCGAAATCGAACTGCTCGGCGCATCGGTCGAGCAAGCCGCCGCACGGCTGTTTGCCGCCCTGCGCGCGCTCGATAGCCGCTGCGGCGTGATTCTCGCGCACGGGCTGCCCCGCGAAGGGCTGGGCGCGGCGGTGTGGGATCGCATGGTGCGCGCCGCCGAGGGCCGGGTGATTGCCGCGCCATGACCAGCGCCGATTCGCTTTCCGGCGTGCTGAACGTGGACAAGCCGCTCGGCATGACCAGCCACGATGTCGTCGCGCGGGTGCGGCGGACGCTGGGCATCAAGCGCGTTGGCCATGCCGGCACGCTCGACCCGCTGGCGACCGGCGTGCTGCTGGTTTGCGTTGGCACGGCGACCCGATTCAGCGAGTTCCTGATGGCCTCGTCAAAAACCTATGTGGCGGACGTGATTTTGGGGCGTGAAACGACAACTGATGACGCCGAGGGTGAGATCACGGTTGAAGCCAGCGCCTCGCATCTTGATTTCGCCTCCATTTCCGCCGCCCTGCCCGCCTTCAGCGGAGATATTCTGCAGGTCCCGCCCGCCTACAGCGCCATCAAGCAGGGCGGGCGCAAGCTGTACGAAATGGCGCGCAAGGGCCAGGCAGTCGCGGCGGCCCCGCGCCGCGTGCGGATTGACGCCATCCGCCTGCTCGACTGGACGCCGCCCATCGCCCGGCTGGAAGTCGTTTGCGGGCCAGGCACGTATATCCGCAGCCTGGCCCGCGATCTGGGCCGCGCGCTTGGCCCGGGCGGGTCGCTGGCCGCGCTGCGGCGCACCGCCAGCGGGGGATTTCGCGCCGAAGACGGACTGACGGACGCGGGCCTGTCTAACCCGGCCATCCTGCGCGAACGGCTGATTTCGCTGCGCCAGGCGCTAGCGGACTGGCCGGAAGTTCAGCTCGACGCCAAGCAACTGGCCGATATCCGCATGGGCCGCCGCTTACCGGCCGACCCGCCGCCTGCGCCCGATACACTGGCGCTGGCCATCGCCCCGTCCGGCAGCGTGGCCGCCCTGCTGCGCGCTGCACCGGATGGCTGGCAACCCGACAAGGTGCTTGATGCGAGCGGCCAGACCTGACCCGCGACGAACGCCGGTTTTTTTGGTAATGTCAGCCTGGCCTTTCGAAGAACCCGAAGCAGGATGAGCGGATGATCCACCTCAGCGAGCTTGAGGCGATTGAACTGACCCACGCTTCCGTCGTCACGATTGGCGTGTTCGACGGTGTTCATCTGGGCCACCAGGTACTGGTGCGCCGCCTGGTGGAGAGCGCGCGCAGCAGCGGGCGGCTGGCCGGCGTGATCACCTTCTACCCGCACCCGGATGTGGTGCTGCGCGGTATTTCGGGCCGCTACTACCTGTCCACTCCCGAAGAACGGGCGGCACTGCTTGGTGAAATGGGCGTGGACTTCGTCATCACGCTGGCGTTCAACGACCAGCTGCGCCACATCCGCGCCGCCGATTTTGTTGACCTGATGGTCGAACATCTGCAATTGAGCGAGGTTTGGGTCGGCAACGAATTCGCGCTCGGCTATAAACGCGAAGGCAACGTGCCGTTTCTACGTGAGCAAGGCGCGCAGAAGGGCTTCGTGGTGGATGTGATTGAACTGGTGGCGGTGGAAGACACCGATCTTGGGCCACGCACAATCAGCAGCTCGGCCATCCGGCAGGCGCTGGCCGCGGGCGACATCGAAACGGCCAACTACATGCTGGGGCGCAATTACGGCGTGCGCGGCGAGGTGGTGCATGGGCTGGGACGCGGGCACAGCATCGGCTTCCCCACGGCCAATATCGCGATTCCGGCCGAACGGCTGATCCCGGCCAACGGCGTCTATGCTGGCTGGGCGCTGCTCGGTGACGAACGCTATATGGCCGTCACCAATGTCGGCACGCGGCCCACCTTCAGCGGGCAGGATGTGACCGTCGAGGCCCATCTGCTGGATTTCGACCGCGACATCTACGGCCAAACGCTCGAATTCCAATTCGTGACGCGGCTGCGCCCGGAGATGAAGTTCAGCGGCATTGAGGCGCTGGTCGCCCAGATCGGCACGGATGCCGAGGCCGGGCGGGCGGTGCTGATGGCGAAGGACACGTAGCGGCGCCAGGACCGGCCAGCACAACACGCGCGAAGAAGTGTCCTCCTAGTCCTCTTTACCCGGCTTATAGCCGAAGCGGGCCATCTGACGTTCGTCGCTGCGCCAGTTCTTCAGCACTTTGACGTTGAGTTCGAGATAGACGGTTGTGCCGAGCATTTCGCCCAGATCGGTACGCGCATCGGAGCCGATCTTCTTGATACGCTCGCCACCCTTGCCGATGACGATGCCCTTCTGCGAGTCGCGTTCGACGTAGATGGTGGCGCTGATGTATGTGAGCGAATCGCTGCGCTCACGGTAGCTGTCAATTTCGACGGCGACGGAGTGTGGCACTTCCTGCTCGGTGTGGACCATGACCTTCTCGCGGATGATCTCGGCGGCGATCACGCGCATGTTGACTTCGGAAAGCTGGTCTTCCGGGAAATACAGCGGCCCTTCCGGCAGACGGCTGACCAGATCGGCCAGCAGGACGTCCACAGCCGTGCCTTCGGTCGCGCTGACTGTATAGGCGACCTCGTGCGGGATGAGTGCGCTATGCTCTTCTACCCGCGCGGCACGCACATGCACATCTGGGGACAAATCTGCCTTGTTAAGCGCCAGCACGACCGGCGTTTCGCCGCGCAGCCGCGCCACCGTGTCCGCCAGATGGCGGTCGGCCGTTTCGGGCGGCTCGGACACATCGAGCACAATCAGGATAACGTCTACATCATGGAACGCGCTCTCAGCAGCCTTGACCATGTATTCGCCCAGTTTATGCTGCGGAGCGTGCAGGCCGGGCGTATCTACGAACAGAATCTGCGCGTTGCTGGCGGTGTAGATGCCCAACTGGCGGCGGCGGGTTGTTTGCGGTTTGGGGCTGACGGCCGCGACCTTCTGGCCGAGGATGCGGTTGATCAGGGTGGACTTGCCCACGTTCGGGCGGCCCAACACAGCCACCACGCCAGAGTGGAAGCCAGGCGGCGTTTCGGAGTCGTGCGGTGCTGCGGAAGCAGAATCGGTCATCGGGTAATCTGGCTTTGCCAGTCCTCCAGTGTGTCAAATCGGGCAATGGCGATGGTCAGGCGCGGCGGCAAGCCAGCCGCCTCGTCAGCCGTGGCGATCAGGGCAAGCGGACGGGCAAGCGGCGCTGTCGCCTCGTCGTCTGCGTAAGCCAGCACCTCGGGTGTCAGCGCCAGGTCAAGCTCACGCACGCGCATCATCTCATCACGCCCGTCATTCAGATAGCCGAAAACTTCGGCGCGCGGGTAGCGATTGCTGTGCCGGGTGAGGAAATCCCACGCCTCCTCCCCTGTCAGCATTTCGCCGTAGTCCAGGGCCACCAGCCCCGGCACGATGGAAAGGTGCGGCTTGCCCAGAAAGCGCACCCCGTAGCGGATAACACACGGCCCCGCCCACAAGATCGGGGCAAGGCCGGGATGAAAGGTCAACGCCTGTTGATCGCCCGCCAGCACCACCGCGCCGGGAAAGACATCACTCACCGGCTGGCGTTCAGGGATCGGCGGGCGCGGCATGGAAATCTAGTGCTGCGCCGGCTCCACAGCGTGCGCGCTGTCGTCGTGCGGCACAATCGCCTGCTCGCCGGCGTGCGGCGCATGGCCGTGGCCGTCATCCAGCGGCTGATTGATATCGTCGAAGTGACGCCATGGCTGTACCACGATCAGCCAGCCGCCAATGCCGATAATCATCAACACCACGCCCGCGGCGATAGCCCCGGATACGAGATACGCCACTGATTCGCCGAACACCATCGAAATGGCCAGCGCGATGATGATCAGCACCAGGCCGAACCCGGCGCTCAGCGACAGCCCGAACGTCGCCAAGTCTTTCGTGACTACGTAGTGATATTTCACGGAAGATTTGCCCTCACTGCGCCAGATCCGATACAACAGTGCTGCATACCTCGGCAATTGTGCCGCTTACGCTGGAACTCGTCAACCCCACCACCAGCCCACCCTGCCCACTTCTTCCCGTGACGACGCGGAAGCATGGCGGATTTGGGCGAGTGGCCGCTGAAGGCAGGAGCTTGCGGATGAAGTTCGTCTATCTGATTCGCCATGGCCAAACCGAGTGGAACGCCGAAGGGCGCTGGCAAGGGCAGCTTGATGTGCCGCTCTCGACCGAAGGCTACGCGCAGGCGCGCGCTCTGGCCCGGCGGCTGGCTACCGAGGGATTTGGCGCGGTATATGCCAGTGACCTGCAGCGGGCGGCCGAAACCGGGCGCATTCTGGCCGAGGCGGCCAACGTTCCACTCTATCTCGACAGCCGCCTGCGCGAATTGAACCTCGGCGTCTTTCAAGGCCTGACCCATGCCGAAATCCGCGAGCGCTATGCTGAAGACGAACACCAGATGCAGACCGCTTATATGGACCATGTCGTGCCAGAGGGCGAAAGCCGCCGGGCCATGCAGGGCCGCATGTACGATGCATGGCAGGAGATCGTTGCCGGGATGGACTCACAGCCAGTTGCGCTGGTCAGCCACGGCGGCGCGATCCGCATCCTGCTGCTGCGTCTGCTGCACCCGGCCGACCACGCTCAGGTCATGACGCTCCAGATCACGAATACGGCCTGCACGCTGCTCGGCGTTCGGCCCGATGGGCAGGTCGAGATGTTGGTCGCTGCCGATTACTCGCACCTCGAACGGCACATGGACGGTGACGGCGAGCACCGGCTGTAGGGTGCACTCGGATGGTGATTAAAGAAATAGCGCGACGTTCCAACAGGGGGCTGAAGCCACCTTGTTGGGCGCGATGATTTCCTGCTACATTTCGTTAATCTGCTTCGAATGCGCCTTGCAACACCCCGTCCAAACTCAGCTTCTCCGTTTGTGAAAACTCGCACTAGCGAGGTCTTGAAGGTTGCGCTAGACTGTTTGTAATAAATATTCAGCCCGTTCGAATACCCCAGTCCACCCCCT
>JAEURB010000347.1 GCA_016788435.1 Anaerolineae bacterium
GTCCACGGCTACCCGCGTCAGATCGGCAACGGGCAAGCCAGTATAGGTGCTCTTGAGAACGATTGCGCCGCGCGCCTCCACTAAACTCTGCGCCAGGGCAAAACCCTCACTCGTTCCGGTGCAGTCCACCACGACCTGCGCGCGCTGCGCGGGCAGTTCATCCGCCGTAACGGCGCGGATTCCCCATCCTTCGAGCAGGCGACGCGGGCGTTCCCGCCGAACGACAACCGACAGGTCTGCGCCGGTCAGCGCCAGTACCTGCGCGGTAAGTAGGCCCAGCTTGCCCGCCCCAATCAGCACGACGCGGTCACGCGGCGAAACATGCAACGCCTCAAGCACCTGCACGGCGGCCGCCAGCGGCTCGGCGAATACGGCCTGGTCGTCGCTCACCGTATCTGGCACGGCGTGCAAATTAACCGCTGTTAGCGCCATCACATCGGCAAAAGCACCGTCATGCCCGTGCATGCCCACTGTCATCCGGTTGCGGCATTGCGTGGACATGCCGCGCTGGCACAGGTCACACGTCCCGTCGGCGACGTTAATTTCACCCACGACGCGCTTGCCGGCCCAACTTCCCGTTTCGGCCACCCCCACAAACTCGTGGCCGGGAATGCCGGAGAAGTTCATATAGCCCGCCACCAGTTCGAGGTCGGTATTGCACACGCCCGCTCGCGTCACCCGTATCCGCACCTGGTCGCCCGCGAGAACAGGCTCAGGCCAGCCCGCTTGATACGCGAGTGCGTTGTCCAGAATTAGCGCGCGCATCAGGCTGCTTCGGCCTGCGCGGCCGCCTTCCGCTTCTTGCGGTTGACAAACGGGATTTCGCCTTTCTCCCACGCTACCAGCACCGGCGACGCGATGAAGATTGACGAGTACGTGCCCGTCAGCATACCAATGAACAGGATGGCGATGAACTGGCGAACGGACGGCCCGCCAAATAGCAGGATGGCCGCCATAATGAAGAAGGCGTTGAGCTGAGTTGCCAGCGAGCGGTGCAGTGTTTCAATCAAACTGCGGTTGACAATCGCCTCATATGGTTCGCCCAGGTAGCGAATGATATTCTCGCGGATACGGTCAAACACCACAATCGTATCCTGTACCGAGAACCCGACCACCGTCAGCAGCGCCGTCAGGAACAATGTATCGGCCTGCCAGCCCAGCAGCAGGCTGGCCAGCGCCATCACCGCACACAGCACCAGCACGTCGTGCAGCATGGCGACAATTGCCGACACGCCATAGCGGGTGGCATGCGGCACGTGACGGAAGGCCAGCACCATAAATCCGGTGACGACAATCGCCGACACGGCGACCGCACCGACGGCGGCCCGGCCGACTTCGGCGCCCACCGCTGGCGAAACCTGTTCGATGCGGGTGCGCTCCTGGTCAAGCGGCGCGAGAACGGCCAGCGCCGCCTGAATCTGGCTCTGCGTCTCGAAGTCCTGGAAGTCCGCACGGATTGACCAGCGTTCCTCGGCAGGGTCGCCGACGCTTTGAATCACAATGTCTGTATTGCCGAAGTCTTCGAACACCTGCCGGATATTGGCCTCGTCAGCGCCCGGCCCGCCGAAATCGAGTTCGTAGATACTGCCGCCCACGAAATCGTTGCTCAGGTTGAACGGGCTGCCAGTAGTCAGTATGGAGTAGCCCATCAGCACCAGGCCAATCACAATGACTACGGTGGAGATTGCGAAGAAATAGCGCCGCTTCTGTACAAGCGTAAACATGGTTGGCCTCCTATGCCCCCAGCAAGCCAGGGCGCTCTTCCAGCGGCTTCTGCAGGCCGGAGAGGATGATCGCCAGCACCGAACGGGTGACGATGACCGCCGTGAACAAGTTGACCAGCAGGCCGATCATCAGCGTAACCGCGAAACCACTCACGACGCTGGCGCCGGGTGTTTGGCCGAACAGGAACAGAACCAGACAGATGATGATGGTGGACAGGTTCGAATCGCGGATGGATTGCCAGGCGCGGTCAAAGCCGTTTTCGAACGACGTGGGAATGTCATTACCCGCCCGCAGTTCTTCCTTCATGCGCTCGAAGATCAGAATGTTGCCGTCCACCGCCGTGCCAATCGAGATCAGGAAACCAGCGATGGCTGGCATGGTCAACGTAATCGGGATGATCTTGAAGAGCGCCAGATTGAGCAGGATGAACACGGCCAGCGCGACCGCCGCCGCGATGCCCGGCACGCGGTAGTAAACGATCATGAAGATGAAGACCACGATCACACCGATGACGCCGGCCCGGATACTGAGCGCAACCGACTCCTGGCCGAGCGTCGCGCCCACCTGTTCGGCGCTTTCCACGCGCAGCGGGATCGGCAATGCGCCCGAACGAAGCTGCAGCGCAAGCTGCTTGGCCTCGGTCTCCGTGAAGTTGCCTTCGATGATGCCGCCGCCGTCGAGCTGCGCCTGAATGACCGGGGCCGACAGCACGACGCCGTCCAGCACAATCGCCATCGGCTGGCCGATATTCGCGCCGGTGTAATTGCGGAAGAGTTCGCGGCTGTTGGGCTGAAGCTCGAACTGAATGTACCAGCTACCAGTCGGGCTAACCGTCGCGGCGGCCGACGCCAACCCCGCGCCGGTCATCACTGTTTCGAACGGCTGGCCCGTCTGCGGGTTGACTTGCCCCGGTGTAGTGTCCGCCTCACGCTCGCGGTCAATCAGCGCCTGCTGGCTGGTGAGGATTTGCTGCCCCTCAAACGCCTGCGCCTGGCCGCTCATCCCTGAGAAGTTGACGAACTCAAGCTGCGCCGTCTCCTTGATGGTGTCCACCGCGGCCTGCGGGTCGGTCACGCCCGGTAACTCCACCAATATCCGGTCGCTGCCCTGCACCTGCACCGTCGACTCACCAATGCCCAGCGCGTTCACGCGGCGGCTGACGTTGTTGGCAGCCTCGCGCAGGTCTTCGACGGTGAATGACCCGGCCGGCAATTCAGCCTGCAGCAGCACGCGCAAGCCACCCACAATGTCGAGGCCAAGGCTTTGGTGCAGCGGGAAATTGATATCCGGGGTCGCATCGCCATCGACGTCGGACACGATGCCATGGTTGCCCGGGAGGATTACCCAAAGCGAGAACAGGCTCAACATGATGATGACGCCGAGCCAAATGATATGCCGGCGCAGCGGAATATGCGCCTCTGCTGAACCGCGGGACGAACTGGTTGCCATGGTTATGCCTTATCGCCGTTGATCTCTACTGGGTGGCCGCCGGCGGCCTTCTGCGCCGACTCAGCCAGTTCTGCCGGGTCATAGGGCCGCATCAATGCCGCCGTCACCACCCGAATTGTGACGTTCGGCGCAATCTCCAGATATGCAATCCCCACATCTGCCTCGATGGACAACACACGTCCGATAACCCCGCCAAAGGTGATCATCTCATCGCCCACATTGAGCTGCCGCACATACTTCTGCTGCTTCTGGAACTCACGCTGACGCGGGAAGATGACCAGCGACCAGTACGCGCCCAGCCCGAGGATCAGGATGACCGCGAGGATGATGATTTCGTTCATGGTCTCCATTTCTTCACCGAACCGGCAGCGCGAGGAAGTATACAGCCGTTCCACGAGGCCGGATACACCAGCCTTGACACCATTTTCACTGAGCTTGACCCTCCCGCCCTCACGCCCTACAATACCCACTTGTCCGCGCCCTCAACCGCGGGATGCGCAGCGGAGGAATTCCCCATGCTCCGAAGATTTGGACTGTTTGGCATCGTCGTGCTGGTTCTGCTGCTGGCGACGACGGGCATACTGGCCGGAGAACAGACCCTCTCGCTCAATGGGAACGATCAGAACGCCACCTGGTTCATCTCGGGCGAGGCGTCCCTCATTCTCAATGGCTTCGACCTCAGCCGCTTCAGCGTGGCGCTTCCGGCGGCCATTGACCAGGTGAGCATCGCGGTGGATCGGGCGGTTCCCGGCCAGCAGATTGATGTCGTCGTCTACCAGGACGCCAACGGTGGCTCTCCGGTAGATGCGACTCTGGTTGGCCATACCACGGTGGACATCACCGGCCCCGGCGTCTTCACCGCTACTTTCCCAACGCCGATCACGGTCACCCAGAACGCGATCTGGGCGGGTTTCTATCTGCCGGTTGATTTCCAGTTCCTGGCCGATACGTCCGGCACTTCGGTGCTGACGTGGTGGGCATGGACGTCGGGCGGACGTTTTGACGTTGCCAATCTCGGAAGCGCGGCGGTGCTCGGCCCGGCCGATGGAACTGCCCCGGTCAACATCAACATGAGTGGTATCGCCCGCATCACCCTCGGCGTGACCGGTTCGCAGAATACGGCCCCGGTAGTTGGGCAAACGGCCGGCGGCGCGGCTGACATGAGTGTGCTGGCGACCTACCCGGTGTGCCAGGCGCTGCTGTGGGACACCGCCGATGAGCGTATTTCGCTGGACGACGAGGTTAATCTGCACTGCCGCGAAGTCACGGCGATGTTTGCCCCCTCCAATCCGCTTGGCTTCGCGCGGCGCGGCCCGCTGTATGATGTGCTGATCTTCAAGCCGAACGGTGTCGTGCCACAGCGCCTCGATGCGGCGGTCACGCACTGTATCCGCCCGCCCGCCGAAGACTTGGCCAACGCGGTCATCGGCGTCACGGTCGGCGCGCCGCGCACCTGGCTGCTGCTGCCCACCCAGCGGTTCGGCGATCTCGTGTGCGCGGAAGTCTTCCGCGTCGGTAACATCAGCTATTTCGTGCCCGGGGCATAACGCGCCGGCTCAATCAGGGATAATCCATGCGTATTCTCACCAATGCGCGCCTTGCAGGCCGCAATCGCCGCATCGCGCAGTATATGTTCTTCGTTAGCCTCGGTGTGCCGATGGTGGGCCTGCTGCTCATCAATGTGGATATGAAATCGGAGGCGGCGCTGCTGTTCAGTACGATCCTGCCGTTCATCATTCTGCCTCTCGCCTACATCGTCATGATCACGTCCATCCGCATGACGAATCTGTGGGTGCGCGAACCGCGCCCCGAGGCGGCGATTCAGGCCGGATTGAAGGGCATCAGCAACAAGAGCGTGCTCTACAACTACATCTTCATGCCGGTGCGCCACCTGCTGATCACGCCGCAGGGCGTCTTCAGCATCACCACGCGCTTTCAGGAAGGCGTTTTCTCCTGTCATGGGGCGACGTGGACATCGAACCGCAAGGGTATGGCCCGCCTGATGACGCTACTGCGCATGGACTCGATTGGCAACCCAACTGCCGACGCACTGAAGTCCAAGGCGAAGATCGAGGAATTGTTGAAGGACATCGCGCCCGGCGTCACGGTGCAGCCGCTGATCGTCTTCGTCGATCCCAAAGTCGCGATTGAAGCCGTTGACCCTGAAGTGCCGGTGCTGCACGCCGTCAACAAGGATTTGCCCAACCTCAAGGACTACCTGCAAAGCGTCGCCAGCGACAAGCTTCCGACTCTGACCGCCGAGCAGATTGACGCCTTTGAACAAGCTTACATCCCGCGCTGATTCGTCCAGTCAACGCCGCCGCACGTTCTTCTGGATGACCGCCATCCTGCTCCTCGGGGCAGGATTGCGCTTTTTCCAGTTGAATGAGGTTCCGCTGCGCGGAGACGAGGCGTTCACGGTTCTGCACTGGATGCGCGAGCCGCTATCTCACACCCTCGCAGAAATCGCCACTGTTGACCCGCAGCCGCCGCTAGCCTACGCGCTCTACCGGGTGTTCGGGCTGGTCATTGGCAGCAGTGAACCGCTCGTCCGCCTGCTCCCTGCGCTACTGAGTATGCTCGGTATCCCCGCCCTGTACGGGATTGGCAAACGGATCGGCGGCCGGCATGTGGGCCTGGTCGCCGCCACGCTGTTCGCCATCAGCCCGGTCTTCATCTGGCACGCCCAGGATGCGCGAAACTACGGCATCTGGGCGGCCTTTTCGGCGCTGGCGTTGTGGTCGGCCCTGCGCGCGCTGGATCGCAATCGCGCTGGTGACTGGGCGCTCTTCATCGTCATTCAAATCGCGGCCTGCTATCTCTACTATCTCGAACTGCTTTTTCTCGGCGCGCTCACGGTCGTTGTGCTGCTCGATATTCGCCGTGAACCGCGAAAGGTACTGCATTGGTTCATCGCGCTGGCGTTTGTCGGCCTGGCGCTAGCTCCCTGGTTTATCCAGCCCCGCCTGCTCAGTAGCAGCGGGTACACCGGGACTGCCGGCCAGTTCGACCTCACGCTCTATCTGACGTGGTTCCTGCCCTCGCTCCTGTTCGGCGAAGCCATCCCTGGTCATCGCGACCTGATATTCACGGCCGCTGCGCTCGTCACCGTCGTGGCTGGGTTCGCCCTGCTCTGGCGGCCGAATCGCCGTGCTGTGCGGCTGCTGGCCCTGTACAGCGTACTACCGCTGATCGCGCTGGGCATCATCTCAACCCGCCTCAATGTGTTTGTGCCGCGTTATGTGCTGCCACTGGGAACGACTCTGATACTGCTGGCTGCGGTCGTCATCGTGCGCGGCCTCAGCATCGAAAACCGCAACCGTCCCCTGCGCCTGCTGGCACTCGCACTGCCTGTTCTGATCGGCTGGTCACTGGCCAGTTATTATTTTGACTACACGAAGTCTCCTGACTGGCGGGCGCTGGTCAGTTATCTCGCGCCGCGCACCGAAGCACACGACTTACTGGTCAATTCGGCGGCCGATATGAGCTTCCCCTTCTATGCAGGCGAGTACGGCGTCGCGGGCGAACAGGCGCAGCTCCCGGCTAACCCCGGCCAGTCCGCGGCGGAAATCTCTGAGGTGCTGGCGGGCGCGTTTGAGGCTGGGCGCACGATCTGGATTGTCGCCAGCCCGCCTGGCTGGCCGAACCGCGATGTACCTGACCAGTGGCTGCGCGAAAACGGCGTCCTGTTTCGCAGCGCCAGCCTGAACAGGATGCGCGCCGAGGAGTACCTGCCCCGCACCGTGAGCGATGGAAAGGCCGGGGCTGAATTCGGCGGCGTTGTCCGGCTGCCGGGCGCGCAGATCCCCGCCGAACTCGAACCAGATGGAAGCCTTCCCCTACTGCTCGACTTCGAGGTGCTGGCGCAAACGTCCGCACCACTCAAAGCGTTCGTGCATGTAATCGGACCGCTCAACCCCGCGACCGGCACGCCGCTGTGGGCGCAGGATGACCAGCCGCCGCAAGACGCGACCGACACCCGTAGCTGGGAAACCGGGGCGCGCTATCGTGACCGTTTCGTCCTTGAAGGTTTGGGACAACTGCCGCCCGGCGAGTATTCAGTCGTCACCGGCTGGTATGACCCCGAAACGGGTATCCGCCTGCGAACCGAGGCGGGTGATGCCGTTCAATTCGCTAGTATCACGGTCGGCGTTGATGGCCGGGTGACCATTCAGAATGTGTTTGAGTAACTTGATCTCCGAAAAGCAGTCTCATTTCACACCCCGTTTTTCGCTCAAGTGACACCTCAATCCCCGCCCCCGCTCCGAACACAGGCTAAGCGGGAGCAAAGCGCCGGGCCATTAGCGAACCTGTGACAGCTCGAGACAACGAGACAGAATCAAAATAAGAGACAGTGGCTGAGGGAAGAACTTAAGAGACAACGAGACAGGATAGCGGACAAGTGGCGCATCTCATGGCAGGCCAGTACCGATCCAGCATAGCTCAGGCAGGCGGCTGGGAGGTGAACGCCGGGTAGATCGGAATGGCGCAGTGCGGAAGCAGCGGGTGAAGGATTGTAGGGCTTGAACGTCACTGGCCACAGGATGCTAGCCGAAATGCAGGTTGAATAGCAGAGGCGCGCCGAGTATGGCGCGCCTCGCTGAGTAGTCTGTTCCGATTGCCTGTCTTACGACGGCAGTTCAGACATCCGCTTTTCCCACTTTTCGGTCAGCCGCTTGTAGGTATCCTCGCTGATCTCGCCGTTCATCAGCTTGGTATCCAACTGGTCGAGCAGTACCTGAACCTCGGCCTTAGTTTGCGGGTTGGCCGACGCGGAAGGGGGCGCAGCCTGCTGCTGCTGGCCCTGACCGCCCTGCTGCGTCATCATGTTCATCATCATCTGGTTCATCATCATCTGCTGCTGTTGCATCTGGCGCTGCATTTCGGCCCCTTCGGGGTTCATCGCCGCGCCGATGGACTGCCCGACGCCCAGCCCGACACCTGCGCCCGCCAGACCGCCACCCATGCCGGGGTTCTCGGCCGCTTTCTGCGCGATATTGAGGCGCTGCACGCGCTCCCACACGTCGAGGCTGACGTAATTGCGGATCTCATCGAGCGACACGTCTTCCTTGGCGCGGAAGGGGTTAGCCTCGAATGCCTTAATGCGCAGACCGAGCGCCTGGAACTTCTCGTTGACCTTGGCCAGCATCGCGCCTTCGAGGTCGCCCAGCAGCTTGTTGGCATCGGGAACGGACTGCACGCCAGACTTCATGAGCAGCTCGGTAATCTCGCCAAGCAGCATGGCCTGAATGCGGTCTTTGATGTCCTTCACGCGGGGGACCGGCTTGCCGACCGAATCCTGCTTGACGAAACGGCCGGGGTCATCCACACCGATGTCAC
>JAEURB010000372.1 GCA_016788435.1 Anaerolineae bacterium
TGCCAGGTCGCGGTCGACGGCGCGTACCTGCTGAACCCGCACAATACGTAAGCCCACGCCCGTTCCCGATTGCAAACACCCAATCGGCCGCTTGTGAAATCGTTGACAAACCCGCCCCGCGTTGCCTATACTCCGCGCGTATTTCAGCCCTGTCAGGCGCTTGAAAGCTGCCTTTTCGAAAGAAGACCCTCATGACGAAAACCGCGCTCAATTTCATCGGCGGCAAGTGGCAACCGGCCCGCTCCGGCGCCACGTTCGAGACGCGCAACCCGGCGACGCTTGAAATGCTCGCCTATGCCGCGCAAAGCGACGCCGATGACGTGGCCGATGCGGTGGCCGCCGCCAAGACCGCCTTCCGCGAATGGCGGCTCGTTCCCGCGCCCCGCCGTGGCGAAGTGCTGTACGCCGTCGCCCACCTCCTCGAAGAGCGCAAGGAAGAACTCTCGCGCCTGATGACCCAGGAAATGGGCAAGGTGCTGAGCGAGGCCCGTGGCGACGTGCAGGAGGCCATTGACATGGCCTACTACATGGGCGGAGAAGGCCGGCGAATGCTCGGCTATACCGCGCCGGTCGAAATGCCGGAAAAGTTCGGCATGGCCCTGCGCGACCCCGCCGGCGTGGTCGGGCTGATTACCCCGTGGAACTTCCCGGTCGCGGTGCCCAGTTGGAAGATGCTGCCCGCCCTCGTCGCCGGCAATGCGGTCGTCTGGAAGCCGAGTGAAGAGACCCCCGGCGTCGCGGCCAGCTTCGTGCAGGTATTCCACGACGCAGGCCTACCCCCTGGCGTCCTCAATCTGGTGCTGGGCGCAGGCCCGGCTGGCGAAGCCCTGGTCGCTCACCCCGACGTGCGTGTGATTTCGTTCACCGGCTCAACCGAAACCGGCCTCAAAGTCTATGCCAGGGCCGCGACGATGGGCAAGAAAGTCGCGCTTGAGATGGGCGGCAAGAATGCCATCATCGTGCTCGATGACGCCAACCTGGAACTGGCGGTCAAGGCGATTACGTGGAGCGCATATGGCACGACGGGCCAGCGCTGCACAGCCACTAGCCGCCTGATCGTGCAGCGCGGTATTTTGCGTGCGCTCACCGATGCTCTGGCCGAAAAAGCCAGCATGCTCCGCGTTGGCTATGGGCTGGAAGAAGGCGTTGAGGTAGGGCCGCTGGTCAACCAAAAGGCGCTCGAAAAAGTCGAGAAATACGTGGCGGTTGGCCGCGAAGAGGGCGCGACGCTGGCCTTCGGCGGCACGCGGGCCGGGGATACTGGCTACTTCTACGCCCCCACCCTCTTCACCAACGTCAGCCGCAACATGCGAATTGCCCGCGAGGAGATTTTCGGGCCGGTGCTGTCGCTCGTGCCGGTGGACTCGCTCGAAGAGGCTGTCGAGGTCAACAACAGCGTGGCCTATGGCCTGTCGAGCAGTATCTTCACCGAGAATATCAACCAGGCCTTCCGCGCCATCCGCGACCTGACGACGGGCATTGTCTACGTCAATCATGGCACGACCGGCGCCGAAATCCAGTTCCCGTTCGGCGGCACCCGCGGCACGGGCAACGGCATGCGCGAAGCCGGGCAAACCGCGCTTGACAGTTTCACGGAATGGAAGGCAGTCTACGTAGATTACAGCGGCCGCCTGCAGCGCGCGCAGATTGACAATCGCGAATAGGCGCGTGCGCGAAGAATCGAACCAATTTCCGCGGCGGGTGGCGTTTTTTCTCCCGCCGGATGTGTTACACTGGGTGCGCGTATGGACTGGTCGCACCGGCTGCATTGGGATGCCACATATGAGGTTGCGCTCGCCCTGATTGCGGCGCACCCTGATACGAATGTGGAACAGGTCAGTCTGGAAACGATATACCGCTGGGTGCTCGAACTCCCGGAGTTCGATGACGACCCGGCGTTGGGAAGCGAAGCCATCCTCCTGAGCATATTGCAGGAGTGGTATGAGGAGGTCAGCGCCTGATGAGTGATCTCAACCTGCGCGAGTTGAACGCCACCGAGTTCCCCATCCCAGCGGAACTTCAGGACAACGTCGCCATCACCAGCCTGAACAAGATCTACAACTGGAGCCGGCGCTCCTCGATCTGGCCGATGTTGTTCGGGCTGGCCTGCTGCGCGATTGAAATGATCGCCACCGCTGCGGCGCGCTATGACACGGCGCGCTTCGGCATGGAAGTCATGCGCGCCAGCCCGCGCCAGTCCGACCTGATGATCGTATCCGGCACCGTCACCAAGAAGATGATCGTGCCGATTGTGCGCCTGTATAACCAGATGCCCGAGCCAAAATACGTACTGGCGATGGGCGCCTGCGCCAGCGGCGGCGGCCCGTTCAAGGAAGGCTATAACGTCGTGTCTGGCATTGACCAGTATGTGCCGGTGGATATCTATGTGCCGGGCTGCCCGCCCACCCCGCAGGCGCTGCTCAACGGGCTGATCGCGCTTCAGCACAAGATTGACGGCCAGTCGCTGGCAAACCTGAACGATGTGCCGTGGTACGGCGTCGGCCCATCCGACCCTGTTCCGATACCGATTCTCGGGCCGGACATCATTGACCCGCGCCAGATGGAGTTAATCCGCGAGAAGGCCGCCGCGTCGGCAGCCGGACTGCCCTTTGGCACGCGCGAAGTATCGCAGGAAGTGCTGGCTTTGGCTGGCGGAACGCCCAAGGTGGCCGTTGCCAAGATGGAAGCTAAGGCGACTGTCAAGGTGGTCGAAGATGAGGCGGTACACGCCGAGCGCCTCGCCCGCCGCATGGAAGCGCTTGCCCGCAAGCGTGCTCTGGTGAACCAGTAAGGAGATGCGGCCCGTGACGGACCAGGCAATCGCACCCGCCCATAACGAAACGCTAGATATCGGGCAGTCAATCGAATATCTCAAGCAGCGCTTCCCTGAGGCGGTCAAGGATGACACGCGCCAGGGTTATTCCGGCATCGTCGTCGCGCGGGATCAATTGGTCGAGGTGGCGCAGGCCATTCGCGACGACCTCGGCTTCGACTATCTGTCGAGCGCGACCGGCGTGGACTACCTCGGCGTTGAAGACTCGATGGAGATGGTGTACCACTCGTATCGCACGACGGGTGGCCCGGCCCTCGTCTTCAAGGCGCAAACCGAGCGCGAGAATGCACGCATTCCGTCGCTGATTGACGTGTGGCCCGGCGCAGACTTCCAGGAACGCGAAGCCTTCGACCTGTATGGCATTCGCTTCCCCGGCCACCCCAACCTCAAGCGCATTCTGCTGTGGGACGGCTTCAACGGCCACCCGATGCGCAAGGACTGGCACGAGGCGTATTACGAGTCTGACCTCAAGCCATTCGACAGCCGTTGGCCGAAGGGCTATGCCCGCCGCGCCGAAGAACTCAATATGTTCGGCAAAAATGTGGCCTACCCTGACGATCTTGACCTGTCGAAGCTGAACGACACGACGGAAGCCAGCCTGTATTCCGGCATGGGCCTCGGCGTGGATGTCTCGAACCTGAGCGGCCCGGGCGAACTTCGCACCGACCGTCTGGTCGTCAATCTCGGCCCGCATCACCCCAGCACGCACGGCGTGTTCCGGATGGTCGTCACGCTCAACGGCGAGACGATTGACAGCCTCGAACCGGTCATGGGCTATCTGCACCGCAACCATGAGAAGATCGGCGAGCGCAATACCTGGAACATGAACATGCCGTACACCGACCGGCTCGATTACATTTCGAGCATGGGGAATAATCACGGTTATGCGCTGGCAGTCGAAAAGCTGATGGCACTGGGCGCGCGCTACACGCCACCCACCTATCGCGCCGAAGTCATCCGCGTGCTGATGGTGGAGCTGACGCGTATCGTCAATCACATGTGGGCCATCGGCTTCCTGCTCAACGACCTCGGCGCGTTCTTCACTCCCGCGTTATACGCCATCGCCGAACGTGAGAAGATCCTCGACTTCTTCGAGGCGACGGCCGGCAGCCGCCTGATGTGCAACTACATGCGCTTCGGTGGCGTTTATAAGGATATTCCTGAGCGCATTCACAGTACCGCCGTGCTCCTCAACGACAAGGTGCGCGACTTCAATACGCTGGAATACCTCACCGAACTGATCAGCGAGCGCCTGCCGCGCGCAGTGGATGAACTCGACCGCTTCCTCACTGACAGCGAAATCATTCGCGCGCGCACCATTGGTGTCGGCATACTGCCGCGCGAAATGGCCATCGGCTACAGCGCGGCCGGCCCGCTGCTGCGCGCCAGCGGTGTGCCCTATGACGTGCGCCGGGCAGACCCGTACTCGATCTACCCCGAGCTCGATTTCGATGTAGCCGTGCGCTACAACGGGGACATCTACGACCGCTATCTGATCCGGATTGACGAGATGCGCGAAAGTCTGCGGATTCTGCGCCAGATTCTGCCCCGGCTTGAACGCACGAAGGGCGAGAGCTTTTTCGCGGGCAACAAGGCAGTTTACGCGCCGCGTGTGCCGCTTGGCGAGGCCTACGGCCGCGTCGAAAACCCCAAGGGCGAACTTGGCTACTACACCGTGTCGCAGGGCGATCCGAAGGGGCCGCAGAACCCCTGGCGTTATCACGTGCGCGCGCCGAGCTTCATCAATCTCACACCGCTTGGTCAGATGGCCAAAGGTTCGAAGGTGGCCGACGTGGTCGCCATCCTCGGCAGCATTGACATCGTGTTGGGTGAGACGGACCGCTAGCAGACGACGGTGCACGTTCACGGCGCGCCGGGCTGAAGGAGTTCAGGATGTACGGACAGGGAATTCTGAAGGGACTCGGCGTCACCTTCAAGCATTTCTTCGCCACCTACGTTGAAGATATCCGTCACGTAGGCGGCAAATTGAGCAGCAACGACAAGTTCGCGCGCCGTCAGGGCGTGGACGCGATGGGTCTCTACACGGTGCAGTATCCCGAAGAAAAGATCGCCACGCCCGAACGCTTCCGCTTCCTGCCGTTTCTGATTGTCAATGACGACGATCATCCCACCGCGCCCGGTGAAATCTGGTGTACGTCGTGCGGCATCTGCCCCAAGGTCTGCCCGCCGCAGTGCATCTGGATTCTGCGCAGTGAAGACCCGGTCACCAAACGGCCGGTGCCGAAGCCGCAGAGTTTCTTCATTGACATGGATATCTGCATGAACTGCGGCTATTGCATGGAGTTCTGCCCGTTCGACGCGATCAAGATGGATCACGACTACGAGCAGGCTAGCTCTGACCGGACGCAGAATCACATCTTCAACATGGAAAAGCTCTCGAAGCCCTTCGCCTACTGGCGGCAAATTGCGCCAACGACCGCATGGGAAGAAGCGGTTGAGCGCGGCGGCTGGGAACACATTGACGTGGTCAAGGAGAAGAAGAAAGCCGGCCAGCCCGTCGCCCAGCCCGGCGCGAAGTGGGATGACCCGTACGTGCCGCCGATCGTCGAGAAGCCGGAAGAGCCTGCCCCGGCTGCCGAGGCCGCTCCTGCTGGTGAAGCGATAGCAGATGCACCCGCTCCCGCCGCTGCTGAAGCTGTTTCAGACGCCGATGCCGAACGGGCGGCACGCAAGGCCAAGCGCGAAGCCGCCCTCGCTAAGAAGCATGCACGCGAACAGGACGGCGGCGAAGGCTAGGCCGGCCGCCGCTGTCTTGTACAAGGCCCGGACTGAGCGCCGGGCCTTTCCATTTCTGAGGGTCATTTTGATGGTTGCACAGCACCCTGCCACCGTTCAGCGCAGCGTGTTCGAAATGGACTGCGTAATTTCTCAGAGATTCGCTATACTAATTCCAGTTTGAGTCACCAGAGTGCGGAGAGATCTATGACCAACATCACTGACCAAATCATGCAGCAGCTTTCAACGGTTATCGAGCCGGAGCTGCACCGCGACATCGTTACACTGAACATGGTGCGTAACCTGCGCGTGGAAGACGGCGTCGTCCACTTCACGCTCATGCTGACTACACCCGCCTGCCCGCTCAAGGACGTGTTCAAGGTACGGATCAATGAGGCTGTGATCGGCAAGGTGCCGGGCATAACCAAGATCAACATCGAATGGGACTCCGAAGTTCCCGCCGATGGCCGCCTCGGCCGCCTCGATGTGCCGATGCGCTCGATCATCGCCGTGGCCAGCGGCAAGGGCGGCGTGGGCAAGAGCACCGTCGCCGTCAACGTGGCGGTCGCGCTGGCAGAAGCGGGCGCGCGCGTTGGCCTAATGGACGCCGACATCCTCAACCCGAACCTGCCGACGATGACCGGTGTGGGGAATGGCCGCCCGGGCGTTAACGGCACGAAGATGCTTCCAATCGAAGCTTACGGCCTGAAGGTGATCAGCACTGGATTCCTGATTGACCCGAACAAGGCGATGGTCATGCGTGGCCCGATGCTGCACAGCGCCATCCGCCAGTTCTTCACTGATGTGGACTGGGGCGAGATTGACTATATGGTGGTAGATCTGCCGCCGGGCACGGGTGACGCGCCGCTATCGCTTGCGCAATCGTTCCCGCTCACTGGCGCGATCATTGTTACGCAGCCGCAGGACGTGGCCGTGCAGGACGCCCTGCGCAGCATCAACATGTTCGAGCAGTTGAACGTGCCGATCATTGGCGTCGTCGAGAACATGGCCGGCGACTTCTTCGGCAGCGGCGGAGGCGAACAACTGGCGACCAAGCTGGATGTGCCTTTCCTGGGCCGCGTACCGCTCGATGCCGAAGTGCGCAAGGGGGGCGACTATGGCCGCCCGATCGTGGCGACTGACCCAGACTCGGAAGCGGGCAAGGCCTTCCATGCACTGTCGCAGGTCATCGCGGCACGGGTGAGCGTGATCACGCTGCAGAGCGCCGATGCCATCGAGATGAACGTCGTAGGCTAGCAGGCACGGCTTCCACCACGAAGACAAGAAGAACGCCGGAAGATGTCCGGCGTTCTTCTTGTCCGCTGCACTCTACCTGATCGTTGCCGTCAGTTCCGGAAGCGCGCTTCCCACAGGGTGGACAGGCCGCGCAGGTGATCCTTGTAGGCAGGCACGCCGGACAGCGCCTGTTCGAGGTCGTCCAGCAAGTCGTCGGTATCCTCGATGCCGACGGCGAAACGCACCAGATTGTCCCTCATACCCAGCGCCTCGCGTTCCTCGGTCGTCTTGTCGTAGTAGCTGATCAGCGCGGGCTGCTCGATCAAGCTCTCGACGCCACCAAGGCTTGGTGCGATGTACGGGATGCGCAAGCGGTCAATGAAGTCGCTCGTCACCTTCAGGTCGCCTTTGACCGCAAACGTGACTACGCCGCCATAACCATTCATCTGCATCGAGGCGACGCCGTAGTCGGGGTGCGATGGCAGGCCGGGATACCACACGCGGTCAATGGCAGGGTGATGCTCAAGGAACTGGGCGACGGCCATCGCGTTGGCGTTGTGCTGACCGACACGCACACCGAGCGTTTTGAGGCCGCGGTCAAGCAATGAAGCGGCGTGCGGGTCAATGATCGCGCCGAGGATGCCGCGCGCGTCACGCAGGGCCTTGACGCGGTCGGCCCGCCCCACCACGACGCCCGCCAGCAGGTCGTTATGCCCGCCGAGGTACTTGGTCGCGCTGTGCGTCACCAAATCCACGCCCCAATCAAGCGGGCGCTGGTTGATGGGCGTGGCGAACGTGCTGTCAATCAGCGTCAGCACCTTGTGCTTCTTGCCAATCGCCGCGAACTGTTCGAGGTCAGCGACGCGCAGATACGGGTTGGTCGGGCTTTCCGAAATCAACACCCGCGTTGTCTTCGGGATGATGGCGGCTTCCATTGCCTCGTAATCGCCCATCGGCACGACCGTGGTTTCGATGCCGAAGCGCTTGAGGAAGGTTTGCGCGAACTGGCGCGTTCGGCGGTAACAGTCATCGGTCATGATGATGTGCGCGCCCGCCGGCAAAATCGCCAGCAGTGTCGTGGTCACGGCCGCCATACCCGACGAGAACAGCACCGCGTCCTCGCCGCCATCGAGCGCGGCCAGCTTACGTTCGACGGCGTTGACGGTCGGGTTGCCGTAGCGGCCGTATTCCTCGCGCTCGGTCCCTTCGCCGTAGATGGTGGCTTCCATGTAATCAATCACGTCCTGCGTATTGCGGAACGTGAAGGTCGCCGTTTGCACAATCGGCTCGGTCAGGCTGTGGTGGGCCTTGGTACGGTTCGCGCCGCCATGCACCGCGCGGGTGCTTTCGCCCATCCGGTTGATGTCCGTCCGGTTGGATTGTTCGCGCCGCCCCATGTCGTTCAGAAATTCATCCACCATGTGCTCATCTCCACTCATCTGGCTCACGGCCGGCCGTGCATCGCGTCCCCATCCACGCAACAAAAAAGGACTTCGCCGGAAGTCCATTTTCTGTGACGGAAACGCGCCAACGGCCATATATCAGACCGGGGCCACGCTCTCATCTTCCAGAAAACTCTGCCGGACTTGGCACCGTGTCGTCTTTCGACGCCGGTTGCCGCGGTTTCACAGGGCCGATCCCTCCACCGCTCTGGATAAGAGTGACGCATATGCAGTTGTTAAAGACAACACAGAAAGCGTAACACGGGACGGGAGCGGGGTCAAGCACATCAGCCGAAATCATGGCTATACTTGGACTACGTTGTGAATTGGACAGCCGGATGGAACCTGCAGGTTGGAGTCGAATGACCCTTCGCGTGGATATCATGGTGATGAGCGGTGTGGACGACGGACAGTTGCTCAGCTTTTCCTCGTACAACGGTGACGGTGCAGCCGAAGCCGGTGACTGGATTCTGCGAATGGGCCGCCGCGACGGCAACGACCTGATCCTGCGCAACGACACCTTCGCGAGCCGCGACCATGCCTCGCTGCGCTTCGACCAGGCCGGGCAATGGTGGCTGGTGGATAACAAGAGCCGCAACGGGACGTTCATCGAGGAAGGCCACGACGAAGCCCGCGTCAGCGGCTCGATCCCGCTACAGGACGGCCAGCTTTTCCGTGTTGGACACACCTGGCTGCGGATTCAACCGGAGGCCGAATGACCGGCACAACGCTGCGCGACATTCTCATTCATGCGCGTCAGGAATCGGCGCGGATGCAGCAGCACTATATGGGCGTCGAGCATTTCTGCATCGGCATGCTGCAACTGCCCAACAGCGCCCTCGCCGCCGCACTAGAAGTACAGGGCTACACGCCGCCCTATCTGATTGACTATCTGCGGCGGAAGGCGGGCAAAGGGCCGAAACAGCGTTTATGGGCGGGGCTGCCCTACACGCCGCGCGCCGATGTGGTGATGGGCATCGCTAACGACATTGCGCTTGAAGCGGGGCGCACTGAGCCAGACGAACACGATCTCGCGCTGGCCATGCTTGAAGAAGGCGATAACCTGCCACTGCGCGCGTTTGCGGCGCTCGGCGTGGATCTCGACCGGCTGGCAGCCGATTTGAAGGCGGCTACGCCGGTTTCGGCCGCCGCACCCAACACTGAGCTGGTTTTCAGCGATGCGTTCGACGCCGAACTGTCGGTCGCTCATCTGGTGCTGCTGCGCCGGATCTTCAGCCGGAATGGCCGTGTGCGGCTGGAACGCTGGCTGCCCGGCGGCCACACGTCGGCCATCGTACTGCTGGCCACACCCTTCCGGCCGGAAGGCGACGCCGATGCGCCGGTCGTGGTCAAGCTGGATCGGGCGGACGCCATTCTCGACGAGGCGCAGCGCTACGAAACCATCGTCAAGCGCACGCTACCCGCCCTCACCGCCCGGCTGATTGACACGCCGGTGGTGCTGACGGGCGAAAATCTGGCCGGTTTGGTTTATACCTTCGTGCCCGGTGAGACCGGCCGCGTCGCCGCGCTCGACCTCGACGGCGATGCGCTCGGCAACTGGTTGCGCGATGAGTTGTATCCAACCTTCGGCGCGACGTGGTGGAATCAGCGCCGCCCGTATCGCTTCCCGGCGTGGGCGGAGTATGACTGGCTGCTGCCGCCGCTGGTGACGATTGAGCAGATACCAGAAGACGAGGTCAAGGTCGCCTATGTTATCCGCGACCCGGTGCGCCGCGCCCGCGTTCGCACCCTCGAATACGGCTCGGTTGTGTCGGTCGAGGACTTCACGCTCGAACAGGTGCGGCCGGACAAGCAGACGCTCAGCCTGATCGGCGGCAAGGGGCAGGAAGCAGCGCGCAAGGCTTTCCGCATCGAAGTACGCAAGGCCGAATTGGACGGAAACGTCTGGTTCCGGGGCGAGATTGTCGAGCGGATTACCGGCCGCGTGTGGCGCACCCGCGACGAAAGCTTGATGCACAGCGTGATGGCGCTCGACCCCGACTTCGACCCCCGCGCGGGCACGATTCCGGGCAGCACACGCGATCACCGCCTGCCCAACCCGCTGGTCTATTATGACGAACTTCTCGACCGGAAGGTGGACGCCACGCTTTCGATGCTGCATGGCGACTTGCACCTCGGCAATATCCTGGTCGGCCACAAGCAGGCGCCGTTCCTGATTGACTTCGAGCAGGCGCGCACTGGCCATACCCTGTTCGACTGGGCCAGCCTCGAAATCAGCCTGATCACAGCTTTGGTCGCGCCAAACGCCGGGGAGACTTGGGATTTCGCCCGGCGGGCGCTGGGCATGATCACCAACCTGCGCCCGCCGCTGGCTGGTGAGGCGGCTGAAGGGGTCTACCCGATTCTCGCCGTGCGTGAGATCGTCGAACAAAATCTGGCCGCGCCGGGCCAGTGGGCGGAGTATGCGATTGCCCGCGCCTTCGTGGCGCTGCGGGGAATTGGCTTCAGCGACCTGTCCACACAGGCGCGGCGCTTGCTGCTGCTCGTATCAGCGCAGGCGATGGGCGATGCAGGCGCGGGCAGCGCGACGCCGGAAAACGCGCCCGACGCCACGCAGGTGGATTTGTCGAGAACGACGAGCTAGCTGACAGACTGAGGGAAACTCGACCGAGGCGCGGATGGCACGGAGCGGGTGCCTCAAACGAACCTCCCCCCGTTCCCCCTCCACTCCGCTGCGCTGCGTAGAGGGGGGAACGGCGTGCGTACAGGCGTTCGCAATCGGGAAAGCGCAGAGCGGCATGGGCGGATGTGGTGTTATTAGTGAACCTGTGAAAGACCGGGCAACAGGACAGAATCAAAATACCGGACAGACAGTTGAGAGAAGGATGTACCGGACAACCGGACAGAATCCCGGACAAGTAGCGCGCGATGGGCGGGTACGACAGGCGATTGCGACCATGCGGCAAGCTTCAGGGTACAGCGGGTGAACGGAGTTAGGGCGACGAAATGGTGGACCAGGTGGACGCAAATGGGCAGCGCGAAGGTGGACGGGGTAGGATGGTGGAGATTAAGCAAACGAAATGGGAGATCGTGCAGCTACCCCTCGCCCGCTACCCCAAACGAACCTCCCCCTGGCCCCCCTCCACTCCGCTCCGCTGCGTAAAGGGGGGAATGGTGCTCGGCGCGGTTTGTGAAAGCAACCTCTCTCACCCTCTGGCTCAAACGAACCTTCGCCCGGCCCTGGCAGGAGTAGATTGCTATTGAATGCGGCATTTGGCGCTCAATCTCCAACCTCACCCCCAGCCCCTCTCCGCGTGCGGAGAGGGGAGAAAGACCACGCCGTGAATGCTCGCTCGCTACGTGCCAAGAGAGCATTGAGGGAGAGGTTGCAGTTCGAACTCAAAATACCTCCGCCTGCCAGCCCCGGCCCCTCTCCGAAAAGCGAGAGGGGGTGAAGGGGGCCATGCTGCAGGGGGAGAAACGCGCCGTTAGGAGGTCGAGGATGTGGGGGCGCATCGTGATGCGCCCGCCGTACATCCGTCGTGTTTACCTAAGCGTCGTGAGGGCGTTGATGACCGTCTGTGTGAACTCGGCCGTGCTGATCGGCGTTGTGCCGCGCGCGATGTCGGCCGTGCGCGCGCCCGAGTCGAGCGCCGCGTCCACCGCCGCTTCAATGGCCGCCGCCTCCGCTTCGAGGCCGAGACTGTGGCGCAGCAGCATGGCCGCGCTCAGGATTTGCCCAATCGGGTTAGCCTTGCCCTGCCCCGCAATGTCCGGCGCACTGCCATGGCACGGCTCGTAGAGGCCGAGCTTCTCGCCGTTAAGGCTGGCGGATGGCAGCATCCCAAGCGACCCGGCCAGCACAGACGCCTCGTCGGTGAGAATGTCGCCGAACATGTTGCTGGCTACCAGCACGTCGAAACTGGCCGGGCGCGTCATCAGATACATCGTAGCCGCGTCCACCAGCACGTGTTCCAGCGTGACTTCGGGGAAGCCGGAGTGAACGTTGACCACTGTGCTGCGCCACAGGCGAGACGATGCCAGCACGTTAGCCTTGTCAATTGAGGTCAGCTTCTTGCGGCGTCCCTGCGCAGCCTTCAGCGCGACGAGGGCGATCCGCGCCACTTCCGGCACGCTGTAAATCTCCGTGTCGTAGGCCTCCTCGCTGCCTGCCTGCTCCTTGCGTGGCCCGAAATAGATGCCGCCGGTCAGTTCACGCACGAACAGCATATCCACGCCTTCGAGCAGTTCCGGGCGCAGCGGGGCATAGCCGGCCAGCGCGGGATAGGTCTTCACCGGGCGCAGGTTGGCGAACAGGCCAAAGTGCTTGCGTATGCCAAGCAGTCCCTGTTCCGGGCGCACAGCCGCCGCCGGGTTGTCCCACTTCGGCCCGCCCACCGCGCCGAGCAGGATAGCGTTGCTTTGCTCGCCCTGGCGCAGCGTTTCGGGTGGCAGCGGGCTTCCCGTCTTGTCAATCGCGATACCGCCGATCAACGCTTCTTCAAAGCTGAACTCATGGCCGAACTGGCTGGCCACACGCTCCAGCACCGCCACAGCGGCCGCAGTTACTTCGACGCCGATGCCGTCGCCGGGCAA
>JAEURB010000385.1 GCA_016788435.1 Anaerolineae bacterium
GCCATCTTCATCATGCAGGATTTTGTAGACAGCGTGCCGCGCTCGTATGAGGAAGCCGCGATGGTGGCCGGGGCATCGCCGCTGCGCATCTTCCGCGATATCACTTTCCCGATCATGCGCCCGGGCGTGCTGGTGGTGGGCATTTGGGTGCTGGTCAATGCCTGGGGCGCATTCCTGACTCCGTTCATCCTGCTGCGCAGTTCCAGCCTGCTTCCGGCCTCGGTCGCGTTTTACCAGTTCTACGATATCGAAAGCGGCATGCCGCAGATCCGCCTGGTTTCTGCCTATGCCGTGCTATATGCCGTGCCGGTACTCGTCCTGTATCTCATCATCAACTGGCGCTATGGCTTCCGCTTCTTCGGCGGAATCAAGCAGTGAAAGAGTGATCTGAATGGCTGCGATTTCGCTCGACAACCTGCGTAAAACGTTCGGTAAAGTGGTGGCCGTCAACGATGTCAGTCTGCACATTGACGACGGCGAGTTCGTGGCGCTGCTCGGCCCGTCAGGCTGCGGTAAAACGACGACGCTGCGCATGATCAGCGGGCTGGAAAGCCCCGACAGCGGCAGGATTACGATTGATGGGAACGACGTCACCCAGCTTCCGCCCCGTTCGCGTGATGTGGCGATGGTCTTTCAGGACTACGCGCTCTACCCGCACATGACAATTCTCGACAATATTGGCTATCCGCTTAAAGTGCGCGGCGTATCGAAAGAAGAGATGACCGCGCAGGTCACATCGGTCGCCACTAATCTGCAAATTGACAAGCTATTGGAAAGGCGGCCCGGCCAGCTTTCCGGCGGGCAGCAGCAGCGAGTTGCCGTCGCCCGCGCCGTTGTCCATCACGCCAGGGTGTTCCTGTTCGACGAGCCGTTGAGCAATCTCGACGCCAAGCTGCGCCTCGAAGCCCGAGCCTTCCTCAAGCACCTGCAGCGCGAAGTGGGCATCACCGCCGTTTACGTTACGCACGATCAGGCCGAAGCGATGGCGCTGGCCGACAAGATCGTGGTCATGAAAGAGGGCAACATCATGCAGGCGGGCAAGCCGCTGGAAATCTACTACCAGCCGGCCAATACGTTCGTGGCATCCTTCATCGGCAACCCGCCGATGAATCTGCTATCCTGCGAGATGCAGGATGGGCGAATCCAGATTCTGGCGGGCGGTGAGCCGCAATCCATTACGCTCGCCAGCGCGCATATTCCAGCGGGGATGGCCGTCGGAGCCTCCTTCACGTTGGGCGTACGTCCCGAGCGAATTGCGATTGATACCGTGGAGACGCCGAACTCGCTGCGCGTGAAGCTGTACGTTACGCAAACGTTGGGCGGCGAGGCGTTGGTCATCGTTCGGCTCGGTGAGGAGTTGGTTACGATTCGCTTGTTCGAGGACGAAGCGCCCGATTTGCCGCAGGACTTGTATCTGACGATTTTGCCCGAGCATCTGTTCTTCTATGGAGCGGACGGAGAGCGGCTGACATGACGCGTACGCACCGGGTGGTTCTGAACGGGATACTAAAGCCCGATCAGACGATGACCTACCCGCTGTTACCTTTCGAAGTGCCTCCACACACAGGGAGAATTGAGGTCAGCTACCGCTATGCGGGGGCCATTGGCAGCGACCCGCAACTTACCGGCGGCAACACCGTTGATATCGGTATTTTCGACTCGCGCGGCGCGTCGTTTATGGCCGAGGGCTTTCGCGGCTGGAGCGGCAGCGCGCGCAGCGAGTTCTTCATCTCCACGACTGAGGCCACGCCGGGCTATATGCCCGGCCCACTTCCAGCGGGGACATGGAATATCTGCCTCGGCGCGTACAAAGTGGCCGATACCGGTTGCGCGGTTGAGGTGACCATCGAAATCACCGAGAGCGACGGCCAGGAAGAGGCGGGGTTTCCGCAGCGCCTGCCGTTGAGCAATGTCCCGCGCCATGACGTGCAGCGCGCAGATGGGTGGTACAAGGGTGAGCTGCACTGCCACACCGTCCACAGCGATGGCGACAGCAGCCCCGCTGATGTCGTGCGCCGGGCCGGGGCGCTCGGCCTCGACTACCTGGCGATCATGGATCACAACGTTCAATCGCAACAGGTGGCCCTCGCCACGGTCGAAACGCCGCTGATGCTCATCCCTGGCACGGAAGTGACCACCTATCGCGGCCACTGGAATACCTGGGGCGCTGGGCCATGGATTGATTTCCGCGTGCTGATCGAGGCGGACATGCAGGCGGCGGTTGACCGCGCGCTGGCGGCGGGTTACCTGATTTCGTGCAATCATCCCAAACCGTTTGGGCCGGAATGGGTCTATCCCAAAGTGACAGGCTTTCACTGCATCGAGGTTTGGAATGGCCCGTGGCCGGCCGCCAACGACATCTCGCTGGCTTACTGGGATAGCAGACTGCGCGCGGGCGCGAGAATCGCAGCGGTGGGCGGCAGCGATTGCCACTTTCACAAGATCGAACACCCTGCCAAACTGGGCAACCCGACCACGTTCATTCATTGCGAGGGTGCGCCTTCACCCGCTGCACTGCTTGGCCATCTGCGCGCTGGCCACGCGTTCATCAGCGAAGCGCCCGATGGCCCTGAACTTGTCCTTTCAGCGGGTGGCGTGCTGATGGGCGACAGCATCCGGCCTGAAGGCGCGTCGGCGGCTTTCACCATCCATACCCGCCGGGCGCAGGGGAAAACGCTTCAGATCGTGACCGCCGAGGGAGTCGTCTACCAAAGCACGGTCACTCAGCCTGAATGGCAGCGGACGATTGAGGTGCGAGTCGTTCAAACGAGCTATGTGCGCTGTATGCTGGTCTCCGGCAGCCCGGAGGATTTGACCGTACACGCCGTCAGTAATCCGGTCTATATTGAATCGGCGTCTCACCAGAATTGATCAACTCATGCGCACTGATATCGAGCTTGTACACGTCATCTTCAAGACTCACCTCGACGTTGGCTTCACTGATTATGCGCGGGTGATCGTTGACCGCTATCTGAACGATTTCATCCCCGGCGCCATCGCGCTGGCCGAGGAGATGGCGGCGCAGTACCCCGAGGAGCCGTTTCGCTGGACGGCCGGGTCGTGGCTGTTCTACGAGTATCTGGAGCACGCCACGCCGGGACAGCGCACGCGCTTCGAGCGGGCCGTCGCCAACGACCTTGTCGCCTGGCATGCGCTCCCATTCACCACGCACACCGAGCTGATGGACGAGTGGCTTTTCCGCTACGGCCTCAGCCTTTCCCAGAAGCTGGATGCGCGCTTCGGCAAGCACACCATCGCCGGAAAAATGACCGATGTGCCGGGCCACACACGGGCGATGATCCCGCTGCTGGCCGAGGCGGACGTGCGTTTCTTCCACGTCGGCGTCAACCCGGCTGCCACCGTGCCTGATGTGCCGCCAGTGTTCGTGTGGCGTGATGAAACGACCGCCACTGAACTGCTGGTGATGTACCAGAAGGTCTACGGCGATGTGATGGTGATACCGGGAACGGCGCAGGCGGTGGCCCTCGTCTTCACCGGCGATAATCTCGGCCCGCCCTCGCAGGAGAGTGTGCGCGAGACCTACGCCAGGCTGCGCCGCGAATTTCCGAATGCGCGGTTCGTTGGCTCGACGCTCGACGCAGTCGCCGAAGCCCTGTCTCCGATCCGGGCGGATTTGCCGGTCGTGACCGACGAAATCGGCGATTCGTGGATTCATGGCATCAGCACCGATCCAACCAAGGTCAGGCAGTACCGCGAACTGCTCCGCCTGCGCAGCGGCTGGATCGCCGGCGGTCGTGCCACGAACGAGTCGCTCGACGGCTTTCACCGCGCCATGATCATGATCCCTGAGCATACCTGGGGTATGGACCTCAAGACATTTCTGCCCGACTACGAGCATTACGACACGAAGGCGCTGGCGGCACATCGCGCTGATCCGATGTACCAGCATTTCGAGGCGTCGTGGACGGAACAGCGCGAATACATTCATCAAGCGCTGGATGCGCTGCAAGGCGTCCCGCTGCGCGCCGAGGCCGAGGCCGGTCTGGCCGCGACTGCGCCACGCCGGGCCGACCCGTCACAGTATCGCCCGCTCGACAGCCCGCAGCTTGAACTCGTGGATTGGTCTGTGGCGATTGACCTCGAAACTGGCGCGCTGAACCATCTCGTCCGCCGGGCAGATGGGATTAAGCTGGCGGACGAGACGCACCCGATTGGGCGCGTGCTGTACGAGACTTTCTCGGCCGGCGATTACGACCGCTACTGGCATCAGTACATCCGCGACCGCGAGTTTGGTGAGGTGCGGGTGTGGGCGCACCCTGATAACACCAAGCCCAATTTGAAGGTCGAGGAGCATGGAAGCTGGCACCCCCGCGTGAGGGCGCTGAGCAGCCGGCAAGAGGGCGAGACGCTGTGCGTGCTGGTCGAGGCGGGCTTTGCGGACGACGCCCACGAGATCGGTGCGCCGGAGATACTGACGCTGGAGTACCGTTTCATGCCCGATGGCACCGTCGGCATCGAGGTTCAGTGGTTCGGCAAGCCTGCCTGCCGATTACCTGAAGCGTTCTGGATGAGCGTCAATCCGGTAGGGTCGGGGATAGGGCAGTGGGCGATTCACAAACTCGGCGGCACGATTGATCCCGTTCACGTCGTCAGCAACGGGGCGCGAACGCTGCACGGCTTCAATACAACAGTGGGCTTTCGCGGGCCGCAGGCATCGCTTCAGATCGACTCGCTGGATGCCGTGCTGGTCGCTCCCGGCCGCCCGTCGCTGACCGACTTTCATAACGAAGTGCCGAATATGGCAAACGGTGTGCATTTCAACTTGTTCAACAACGCCTGGGGAACCAATTTCCCGATGTGGTTCGACGATGACGCGCGCTTCCGGTTCAGGCTGCGGGCTGAGCCAATTGCGCCCTGACGACTGGGATGACGTGCGATCTTGAACTACGATATTCTGGTCTATGGCCCGCTGTTCTGTGACCTGATCTTCACGTCGCTTCCCGGAATGCCGGAATTGGGGCGGGAAGTATTCGCCGGAGATATGACGGTGGCAGTCGGCGGCAGCGCGATTGTGGCTGCTGCGCTTCATCGGCTAGGTGTTCGCGTGGGGCTGATCGCCGACCTCGGCTCAGATCCGCTGAGTCAGGTCGTGCGTGCGCTGCTTGACGAGCTAGGTCTCGACCAAACGCTGATCCGGAGCCATACATACCCGCTTCCGCAGGTGACAGCGGCGCTATCGTTCCCGCACGACCGGGCGTTTGTCACGCGCTTTCAGCGGCCCGAACAGCCCCGCGATATAGCCGCGCTGCTGGCATCCCATTCCGCGCGCCACATGCACGTTTGCGGCTTTCTCGCTCTCGAAGAAACGCCTGACATTGTGGATTTGGCGCATGACGCCGGCATGACGGTCTCGCTCGATCTGGGCTGGGACGATCATGCCCTGCGCCAGCCCGCCCTGCGCGACATGTTGGCCCTGCTCGATATTTTCATGCCGAGCAAGTGTGAACTGTGCGCGGTGATGGGAACGGATGACGCTGAGGAAGCGCTCTCGCGCGCGGCCGTTATGATGCCCGGCGGGATTGTGGTCATGAAAGACGGCAGCCGGGGCGCAATTGCCCGCCAGCGCGAGGTGCGCGAACAGGTGCAGGCGCTGCTGGTGAAAGCCGTGGATACGACCGGCGCTGGCGATTCGTTCGATGCCGGTTTTCTTTACGCTTATATCAATAATTTGCCGCTTGGCGAGTGCATGCGCTATGGGAATATCTGTGGCGGGCTGGCGACCACGGCGGCAGGCGGCGCGGTGGCAGCGCCCACGTTCGAGGAGATGCGAAAGTGGCTTTGAAGATCGCAATTATCGGCGGGGGCAGCGCCTACGCACCCGGTTTGATCCGCGCTTTCCTGAATCATGCAAAGGTATTTGGCGGCGCTGAACTGGCCCTGATGGATATTGCCGCTAACGAACTGGGCATCGTACACCGGCTTGGCCAGCGGATGGCACAGGCGGCGGACGTGGATCTGCGCATTACGGCGACGACCGATCAGCGCGAGGCCGTGGCGAACGCCGATTACATCCTCACGACCTTCCGGCAGGGAGGGTTCGAGGCGCGGCATCAGGACGAAGCTGTGCCGCTGGAGTTCGGAGTCATCGGTCAGGAGACTATTGGCCCCGGCGGCTTCTTCTTCGCCATGCGAACGCTGCCGGTCATTCAGCGGCTGGTGGACGACATCAAGGCGGTCGCGCCGAATGCCGTCATCGTCAATTACACCAACCCGACGCAGATCGTCGCCGAGGCGGTCACGCATTTCGGCGGCGTGCCTTGCATCAGTATCTGCGACCAGAGCCTCGATGACCAGCGCAAAATAGTGGCCGCGCTGGATCTCCATCCGGCCTCAGTTGAGTTCGAGTCGGTCGGCTTGAACCACGCCACATGGAGCACACGCTTCCTGATTGACGGCGACGACGGCGTGGCGCTGATGAACCAGCACGCCGAGCGAATTCTGGCGCGCACGGACGTCCCCGCCCGGCTCAAGCGCCAGTTCCAGCTGACCCGCGAATACGGGCGCGTGCCGAACAGCTACCTTCAGTACTACTACTACCGCGAGGAATTGGTGGCCGAAGCGTTGGCCGAGCCGAAAACCCGCGCCCAAGAGATCATCGAAAGCCTGCCGGGCTACTTCCGCCACTACGAGGAGCAGAGCGAGGCTGATAGCCCGCAGCTGACGCATGTACGCGGTGGTTCAGTCTTTGGCGACGTAGCAGTCGAGGTGCTGCGCAGCCTGATCGCCCGCGATCATAAGATCCACACCTTGAACGTGCCGAACCGTTCGGCGCTGCCCGGCTTCGCGCCCGACCGCGTGGTCGAACTGCCGGCGCGGCTGGAAACGCGCGACGCGACGCCGCTGGTGCAGCCTGCGCTGCCGCATGAAGTGATGGGTCTGCTGGCGATGCTGGCCGAATACCAATGGCTGGCCGCCGATGCGATCTGGAATGGCGACCGGCACGCGCTGGAACGCGCGCTGGCATCCAACCCGCTGGTTGTGTCGCTGCCCCAGGCGCGCCGCCTGCTCGATACCATCATCCCGCTGCAACGCGCCTACTTGCCAGAGCGCTGGCACTAGCAGACTGAGGCTCCGAGGGATACGGTATCTGGATGGAGCGACGGTCAGCGCCGAATGCCGGAATTCATACTGAAAGGACGAGGCTTATGTACACACTACCTGCTCTCACCCAGTTGAAGCCGGTGGCGGCCGATGAAGTCGTGCTGGTGGCGAGCGGTGACCTGCGGCTTTCCGCCAACCAGTCGTGCTGGCCGGCTCAGGCGGAGATGGAAGCGCAGTTGGCCGAAGTATTCGGGCGCGAGGGGATTCGGGTGGTGCGCGGTCACGCCTACGATCCGGTCGAGCAGCACGGCTTCATTTCTAGCCAGCGTATGGGTATGGACGTTTTCCGCACCATTCACCCCGAAGCGCGCGTCATCGTAGCCGAATCGGTTTGGCAGTACAGCCACCACGTGCTGGCCGGCCTTCAGCATCACCACGGGCCCATTCTGACGGTCGCGAATTTCAGCGGCCAGTGGCCCGGTCTGGTTGGTCTGCTCAACCTCAACGGTTCGCTCACCCGTATGGGCGTGCCGTATAGCACAATCTGGAGCGTCAACTTCGACGACGAGTTCTTCCTGAAGGGCCTCCGCGAGTGGCTCGCGACCGGCCGTATCACGCACGATGCCAGCCACGTCCGCGATCTGGCGGCAGGGCAGCTTCCGGCCGCCGAACGCGCGCTCGGTGAGGCGCTGGCCGCCCAACTGAAGCAGGACAAAGCCATTCTCGGCGTCTTCGATGAAGGCTGCATGGGCATGATGAACGCCATCCTCGAAGATGCGCTGATCAACCCGATGGGTGTCTTCAAAGAGCGGTTGAGCCAAAGCGCGCTCTTGGCGGCCATGCGCCGGGTATCGGATGCTGAGGCGGCGGCTGTGCGGCGCTGGCTGGATGAGCACGGGATGACCTTCGTGACCGGCCACGATGAGGCCAGCGAACTGACCGACCGGCAGATTCACGAGCAGATGAAGATGTATGTGGCGGCGGTTCGCATGGCGCACGCCTTCGGCTGTGCGGCCATCGGCATCCAATACCAGCAGGGGCTGAAGGACATGACGTCTGCCAGCGACCTCGTCGAAGGACTTCTCAATAATGTCGAGCGGCCGCCGGTGCTTGACCTGGCCACCGGGAAGGAGTTGTTCGCCGGGCAGGCGCTGCCCCATTTCAATGAAGTGGATGAGGGGGCCGCGCTGGATGCGCTGGTGACCAACCGGGTGTGGACGGCGATGGGGTTCGACCCGGAGACGACTCTCCACGACCTGCGCTGGGGCGAATACTTCGCCGGCGACGGTGTGGATGATTTCGTGTGGGTGTTCCTGATTTCGGGGGCCGCACCAGCCGCGCACTTCGGCGGTTACGCGAACGCCAGCTCGGAGCGGCAGCCGCCGATGTTCTTCCCGCTGGGTGGGGGAACGCTGAAGGGGGTCAGTAAACCCGGTGAGATCGTCTGGAGCCGCGTCTTCGTGATGGACGATGTGCTGCACGCCGACATCGGCCGGGGGACGGCGGTGAAGCTGCCTGAGGCCGAGACCGAGCGGCGCTGGGCGCTGACGGATAGCCAGTGGCCGATCATGCACGCGGTGCTGCACGGGGTTTCGCGTGACCAGATGATGGCGCGCCACAAGGCCAATCACATTCAGGTGGCCTACGCGCCGGGTGCCGAGGCGGCCGATCGGGCGCTGGCTGCCAAGGCCGCCATGTTCCATGCGATGGGCATCAACGTTCACATCTGCGGCAGCGGATAAATACCTGCCGCCTGACACGCGCAAGCGCTGCGGCGTAATGAGGGGCAGCCAGGGTGGATACAAGTCCGCTCAGGATGCCCCTCTTTTTTCTCTGTCTGGCCGCCGGGTAACGCTGCGCGTATTTGTAAACGATTTCACAGCCTGTTCGCCTGGCGCCCGGCGCGTTCTCAGTGGAATGTCACCCGGGTTCCGACTAAACGCGCCCGGTGGAGGCAATATTTGACGCGCCTTGAGAAATCGTTTACTCTCGCTGTAAGGGGACTGACCGTCCACCCAATTGTGTGTTCCGGTGCCTGGTTGAGACGGGAGGAAAACAAATCGGCCACAGATCAGAAGTGCGTCCCGCGTTCCGCTCTGCAGTACGCTTGTCCGATTTAAGGAGCGAGCCATGAAGCTTACGTCTGCAACAAAAGTGCTGTTCCTCTCCATTTGCCTCATCATCATGGTCACCGGCGCAGTGGGCGCGCAGGATGCAGCCCCCACGGGTGACATCACCTTCGTCTTCTGGGACAACACCACTGAAACCCGCGCCGGCTGGGAAGCCCACGTCGCGCGCTTCAACGAGAAGTTCCCCGACATTCACGTCAATCTGATCGGTGTGCCCGGTATCGCGTGGTCAGACTACCTCAACGGCACGGCGACCTTAATTGCCGGCGGTGAGCAGCCCGATATCATCTGGGTGGCGACTGAGGGCGTGCGCTTCCTCGTGGATCTCGGCCTGATGATGCCCCTCAACGACCTCGTCGAGCAGAACGCCGAGGAATTGCAGCCGTACTTTGACGACACCGCTTCGACGCTGTTGGACGGCTTCCGCATTGATGACTCGTTGTACTTCCTGCCCTATTCGTGGAACAACATGGTCATCTACTACAACAAGAACATGTTCGATGCGGCGGGGCTGGACTATCCGGCGGCCGACTGGACCCGTGATGACTTTGTAGCGGCGGCGACAGCCTTGACCGCTGATACCGATGGTGATGGCCAGAACGACCAGTACGGCTTCAGCGGTAGCGGCGGCCCGATGTTCTTCACGCTTCCCTGGGTGTTTGCCAATGGCACCGATATCGTCACTGATGACTTCTGCGCGCCCAATTTGCTCGACCCAGGCGTGATTGATGCCGTTCAGTTCATGCACGACATGATCTACGAGTACAAGTTCGCGCCGGCCCCCGGCACCCTGACCAACACGGAAATCCAGTTCATCAACGGCGAAGTGGCGATGTTCGGCGCTGGCCGCTGGCCGACCGGTACCATGTACCGCGAGGGCTTCGAGGACTTCGACATTCAACTGTGGCCGGGTAACCCGGAACAGACCACGGAGTTTGGCGTGGACGGCTTCGGTATCTTCCAGTCGTCGCAGAATGTTCCCGCGTCCTGGGAGTTCCTCAAGTACATGTCCAGCCAGGAAGTGCAGCAGGGCCTGGTCGCCAGTGTGGACAGCGGCAGCCCGCTCGGCAATATTCCGGCTTCGCGCACCGTGGCTGAAGGCCTGTCGGCCTTCCCGCCCGCCAATTACGGGGCGTTCTACGGCTCGCTGGATGGCAATGTCCGTCCGGTGACGGCTCCGCCGCGCTTCAATGAGATGGAGAGCATCGTCGCCCGCTACATCGATCAGGTGTTGGCAGACGAGATGACCGTGGAAGACGCCATGAATGCGGCTCAAACCGAGCTGATGAGCGTCATTTCCTGCAATTAGGCTGGAGCAGGTTCGGGAACCACTTTCCTGCCGATTCCGGGGAAAGTGGTTCCCGTCCCCTCCGCTTCGCCCGCTGAACAGAATTACTGGCCGGGTTTGCGCTACAAGGATTTGTGATGGCCGAGAAGGTTTTGACTGTCAAGGCGATGAAGCGCCGTGAAATGTGGACGGCCTACGCCTTCATCGCGCCTACGTTCATCGGCTTCTTCATCTTCATCATCGGGCCGATGCTGATCAGCTTCGCCATTAGCCTGTTCGACTGGAATTTGCTGACGCCGCCCAAATACATCGGCCTTGGCAACTTTGAGCAACTATTCCGGGATCCGCGCATCGGTTCGGTGTACCTGACGACCTTCAAGCTGGCGATCATGATCGTGCCGACCAACATGGTGCTGGGCATGGTGCTGGCGGTGCTGCTCGACCGGAACATGCCGGGGTTGGTTCGTAACTTCTTCAAGGCCAGCTACTTCTTTCCGTTTGTCGTGTCGGCGGTGGCCGTCTCCATCATCTGGACGTTCATGTTCCACCGCGACCTCGGCCCGGTGAACTATTACCTGGGGCTGCTCGGCATCGAGCGCATCCCTTGGCTCAACTCAAGTACATATTCACCAATTGCCGTCATGATCGCCGACGTGTGGCGTAATGTCGGTTTTTACGTGCTGGTTTTTCTGGGCGGTATGCAGGCCATTCCGAGAGACTTCTATGAGGCCGCCGAGGTGGACGGCGCCAGCGCCTGGCGGCAGTTCCGGCACATCACTCTGCCGCTGCTTTCGCCAACCATCCTTTTCCTCGGCGTCATCAGCGTGATTGGCGCGCTGCAGATCTTTGAGCAGCCGCAGATTCTTACTAACGGCGGCCCTGGGGACGCGACCCGCACCATCGTGATGTACCTCTACGAGCACGGGTTCAAGTTCTTCGACATGGGTTACGCATCGGCCATCGCGATTTCGCTGTTCGCCATCATTCTGGTTTTCACGGGCTTGCAACTGCGGCTCAGCCGCCGCTGGGTGTTCTACTAATGAAGGACAACACAGTGGCCACACAGGCACAACTCGATTCGCATACGGCGGCCGTTCCGAAACCGCGCAAGCCAGTTCCCTGGGGGAGGATCTTCACCATCCTGATCCTGGGAGTTGGGGCGCTGTTGATGATCGCCCCATTCATGTGGATCATTTCGTCGGCCTTTGGTAAAACGACGGAGGTCTTTGTTCTACCACCGCGCTGGCTCCCCCAAAGTTTCTCGTCCAAGAACTTTGAGGATGTTTTTGAGCAGGTGCCTTATGGCCTGTTCATGTTCAACTCCCTCAAGCTGGCAGTCATCGTCACGATTGGGCAGTTGATCACATGCTCGATGGCGGCCTATGCCTTCGCCCGCCTGCACTTCCCCGGCCGCAATGTCTTGTTCTTCCTTTTGCTGGCCTCGCTCATGATCCCGGGGCAGATTACGATTGTCCCGCTGTTCATCCTGGTGCGAAACCTGGGCCTGTATAACACGCATCTGGCCTTGATTCTGCCGGCCCTGATCAGCCCGTTCGGCGTGTTCCTGCTGCGGCAGTATTTCGTCACGCTGCCCGTCGAACTGGAAGACGCCGCACGGGTGGACGGCGCGTCCACCTTCACGATCTACTGGCGCATCATCCTGCCGCTGTCTGGCCCGGTACTGATGACGCTGGCGATTCTGACTTTCGTTGGCATGTGGAATTCATACTTCTTCCCGCTGATCATGATCAACTCGCCGGAGCTTCAGGTCATCACAGTCGGCTTGACGCTCCTGCGCGGCCAGTACGGCGCGGGCGCACTGGGGCCGATTGCGGCGGCGCTGACGATGGCAATTGTGCCGGTACTGATCGTCTTTCTGCTGCTGCAAAAGTACATCATCAAGAGCATCGTCTCGACGGGGCTGAAGACGTAGCGTCTCATGGGCATCCTGCGCGCGCTCTCCGAAACGTTCATTGGCCGCGCGCTGAGCGCGGATTTCCTCGATCTGCCACGCTGGACGCTGATGAACATTCTGTGCGCCGTTGCGCTGCTGCCGACCTATTTTGCGGCTATGAGTGGTATGTGGTTGGTGGTGGGCGGCGCGACGCTTCCCGCGGTCCCAGTTGTCGCGGGCATGATCAATATGTCCGCCAGCCACACTACAGAGAAGGCTATGCGCCTGCGCGATGCCTTTGGCCCCCGGGCCACGCTGTTCGCCGTGTTCATCGTCTGGGCGGGTCTCGCGCTTATGCTAACGCTGATGTTCGCCGGCGTATCACCGCTGATGCTGCTCGTGGTCGGCATCATCATGCTCTTTCTGCTCGTTATCGGCGTGTTCGCTGTCTTCATGCCGTCCCAACTCATGGTGGATGGCCGGCTGATCGGGCGAAATGCGTTGGTGCTGGCTGCCAAGTACCCCGTCACCGGGCTTGGGTTGCTGGTGCTAGGCGGGGTGAGTGCGTGGCTGGTGGCAGTCAGCAAGGGCGCGCTGATTTTTGTTATGCCTTCATTGTGGGTGGTGCTGGCCGCGTTTACTGTGAATGATCTGATCAGGACGATGCAGGCGGCGCAAGCGGAATAGCGCCGGAATCTGACTGGATGAACGAAAGACAGGTTTTTGCACATGAGCAAAACACGTTCGTTTGATGCTTCGGCAACCGCTTTAACCTTCCCGCTGGGCGGGATTGGCACAGGTACGGTTTCGCTCGGCGCGCGCGGTGAGTTGCGCGACTGGGAGATCTTCAATTCGGCGGCCAAGGGCAATCACCTGCCGAACACCTTCTTCGCCATCCGCGCGCAGACCCCCGGCCAGCCGCCCATAATGCGGATACTGGAAGGCGCACTGCAGCCACCCTTCAACCTGTCGCACGGTTATCACCCGTCGCAGAACAGCGGCCTGCCGCGCTTCATGCAGTCGCGCTTCACCGGCGAATATCCGCTGGCGTGGGTCGAACTGGAAGACCCGAACGTGCCGGTCAAGGTGCAGTTGGAGGCCTTCAACCCGTTCATCCCGCTCAACCCGGACGATTCGGGGATACCCTGCGTATCGCTTACCTACCACGTGACCAATACATCCGATCAGCCGCTGGCGATCACCCTGGCTGGTTCGCTGTGCAACGCGGTGGGCGGAGTACAGTTCGACCCGTTCATGAATATCATGCCGAGCAAGCAGGGCCGCACGCGCAACCAGTACCGCGATGAAGGCGGGTTGCGCGGCCTTTTCATGGACGCAGCAGGCATCGGCAGTGAAGATGTGGTGTTCGGCAGCATGGGCTTGGTGACGACCTGCGAGAACGTGACCGTCAAGCCGCAGTGGCTGCGCGGCGCGTGGTGGGATTTCCTGCAGGAGTTCTGGGACGATCTGGCGGATGACGGCCAGTTCAATGACCTTGGATACCCGCTCGAATCGCCGGATGGCCGCCCGGACTCGGGTTCGCTTGGCGTCGTTGATACCCTCCAGCCGGGCGAAAAGCGCAGCTACCCGTTCTGGCTTACCTGGCATTTCCCGAACAGGCACAATAGCTGGCACGGGCCGCATACCGTTGCGCCCGGCGCGAAGCCGACGATCCGCAACCATTACGCCGTGCAGTTCGCCGACGCCTGGAGCGTGGCGCAGTACGCCGTGGGGGATTGGCCGCGCCTTTCCGCCGAATCTCGCAAGTTCCATCAAGCGTTCTTCAGCAGCACACTGCCAGAGTATGTGCTGGACGCAGTTTCGGCCAACATTGTGCCGATGCGCAGTAACACCTGCTTCTGGCTGGAAGACGGCCGTTTCTACGGCTGGGAAGGCTGCTTCGACAACGCCGGGTGCTGCGCCGGAACCTGCACACATGTGTGGAGCTACGCCTACAGCCTGGCTTACCTGTTCCCGCCGCTCGAACGCGAGATGCGCCGCATCGAGTTTCAGATTGAAACCGAAGACGACGGCTTTATGACCTTCCGCAATCTGAAGTCGCTGGGCGAAACCTTCATTTGGACGTGGGCCGACCAGCCGAAGGCCGAACCGGCGGTGGATGGGCAGATGGGTAGCGTGCTGCACGCTTACCGCGAGTGGCAGTTGAGCGGCAACCGCACCTGGCTGGAAAGCATCTGGCCGGCCGTCAAGCGCGCACTGGACTTCGCCTCGGTTCATTGGGATACCGACGGCGATTTCGTACTCGACGGCAAGCAGCACAATACCTACGACATCGAGTTCTACGGCCCGAACCCGTTGAGCAATACCTACTTCATGGCCGCCCTGCGCGCCGTCGAACAGATGGCTGTCGAATTGGGCGAACCGGATATCGCCGCCCGCTGCCACAAGGCGTTCGAGCTCAGTTCGAGCAAGTTCGACGCCCTGTGCTGGAATGGTGAGTTCTACATTCAGCATTTGGAAAATGTGGACGCACACAAATATCAGCACGGGCTGGGCTGCCTGTCCGACCAACTGCTCGGCCAGCTTCACGCGCACGTCCTCGGCCTCGGCTACCTGCTGCCGCCCGACCACGTTCGTACGGCGATTCGCAGTGTGTTCGACCATAACTTCCTCGCGGATTTCACCAATCACTCGAACGCCCAGCGCACTTATGTTCTCAACGATGAGGCGGGACTGCTGCTGTGCACCTGGCCGAACGGTGGGCGGCCCCAATTCCCATTCGTTTACTCTGATGAGGTGTGGACGGGCATCGAGTATCACGTGGCCGCCGAACTGATTTACGACGGCTGGCTGGAGCAGGGCCTCAAGCTCGTGAAGACTGTACGCGCCCGCCACGAAGGCGCGCGCCGCAGCCCGTGGGATGAGGTCGAGTGCGGCCATCACTATGCGCGCTCAATGTCCAGTTGGACGCTGCTGCTGGCGCTCAGCGGCCAGCAGGTGGACCGCGCAGCGGGCAAATTGACGTTCAATCCGGCGCTGGCCGCCAGCACTGATCCCAACGCCTTCCAGTGCTTCTGGTCGAATGGCACCGCCTGGGGCGTCTATCGTCAGCAGCGTGACGGCGCGGGCGATTGGGTGTCAGAAGTCGAGGTGTTCGGCGGAAGTTTGGATGGCGTGATTGTTTCGGCTGCCGGTAAGACGCTGGATGTGGCCGCGCTGGCACGCAAACCACGCGATTGATGGACTGAATTCGCTGCAGACACGGGGCGCGATTGGCCGGGACATCTTGCTGGCCGCGCCCCGGTGTTGAACTGAAAGGGCAAGTGATGCGTCGTTTTTGGCTGGCACTTTTTCTCGTGATGGCAGGTGGCATGCTGATGGCAGCAGCGCGGGATGAGAACACCCCCGTGCTCACGGGAATCGCCGATGTCGAGTTCGTGCAGTGGGTGACTGGACCGGATTCGCCGAACCAGACCGATGTAGGCTTTGCCGTGCTGAGTACGGACCTTGGCAGTATGTTCGACCTGGATGGCACGACCTGGATCGCGTTTGGCGATACGTTCGGCTGCTGCCGCCCGGCGGCGGGCGGTGGCGGTGGCGGGCAGTGGCGCAATAATGTGCTGGCCTATTCAACCGATCACGACCTCGAAGATGGCATGACGATTGACGGCTGGATCACCAGCGACAACGGCCGTGCGAGGGCGGTGCTGCGCAAGAAATTCGAGGACTTCACCATCATCCCAACGGCGGGCATTGCGGTTGGGGAACGCCTGTTCCTGCACTACATGGCCGTCAAGGAATGGGGCGCGCCGGGCCACTGGACGCTCAACCGCTCTGGCTGGGGTTACTCAGACGACGGCGGCCAAACTTGGACACAGCCGATCGAATCGGTATGGGAAGGCGATACCAACTTCGGCATGACGGCCCTTGTCAAACATGAGGACTACCTGTATGTGTTCGGCACGCATGGCGGCCGCTACGGCGGCGTGCAGTTGGCCCGTGTGCCGCTTGATCCGGATGCTGTGCTGGATATGACCGCCTATACGTACTGGGACGGCAGCGACTGGTCAAGCGATATCACGCAGGCGGTGGACGTTGTGCCTGCGCCGGCCGGTGAAATGTCGGTGGCGTGGAACGAGTTCCTCGGCCGCTGGATCATGATTTACCTCGATGAGCCGCAGCGTGGGCTGGTTATTCGTGAAGCGCCGGAACTGACTGGGCCGTGGAGCGATACGCAGATGCTGGTGGACTCGATTGACTTCCCTTCACTTTACGGCTCTTTCCTGCACCCGTGGGCCAGCGATGGAGAAGTGATCTATTTCACTATGTCACAGTGGGTTCCCTACAACGTCATGCTGATGCGTGCACGTCTGGTTAAGGATGAGCAGGGGCAGTAAACGGTCTGTCTTCGCGGCTGCATTTTACCGGCAAGGATGCTGAGATGTCTGTCTTCAAGGGTAGCCCACTGGGCGAACTGGCAAGGGTGCGGCAGGTTACCACGCGGCGTGCGTCGAGTTATGACCGCAGCGGCGGCAACGACGATCGCCTGCATATCAAGCCAGGCACGAATGTCGTTATCGCCGATATCGCGGGTGCGGGATGCATCAACCACATCTGGTGCACGATGGTGTGCGACGCACCAGACTTTCTGCGCCAGGTAACGCTGCGCGTACGCTGGGATAACGAAGCCGATTATTCGGTCGAAGTGCCGATTGGCGATTTCTTCGGGGTGGGGCACGCGCAAACGGTGGACTTCGTGTCGCTGCCGCTGCAGATGAGCCCGAACAACGGGCGCGCCTTCAACTGCTGGTTCCCGATGCCGTTCTCCGAGCGCGCGCTGTTTGAAATCAGCAGCGAGTGCGACGCGGAGGTGCTGTTCTACTACTACATTGACTACGAGCTGCACGACCGGATTGACGCCGATCTAGGGCGCTTTCATGCCCAGTGGCGGCGGCAGAACCCAACCGATGGCATCTCTGATGAGGGTATGCCCAATCACGAGTGGTCGTTCGGCGGCGTCAATACCGATGGCAAAGGGAACTATGTCATTCTGGAAGCCGAAGGCGCGGGGCATTACGTTGGCTGCAACCTCAACACCCATAACCTGCGCCCGCGCCCGTGGCCCGAGGGTGTCAACTGGCCGATTTCGCCCGAAGAACTCCATTCCAACCTGCCGGGTGTGGGCAATGCCTTCAACTGGTATGGCGAAGGCGACGATATGATCTTCATTGACGGTGAGGAATGGCCGCCGGCATTGCATGGAACCGGCACTGAGGACTACTTCAACACCGCCTGGTGTCCGGCGACGGCCTACAGCGCGCCCTACCACGGCATGACACTGCCTGGCGGCCCGAACTGGTCGGGCAAGATTTCGCAGTATCGTTTCCACATCGAAGATCCGGTATGTTTCCAGCGCTCGATAAAGGTGACGATTGAGCATGGCCACGCCAATCGGCGCAGCGATGATCTTTCGAGCACGGCATACTGGTATCAGATTGAGCCACACAAGCCGTTCCCGGCCTATTTGCCGGTGAAGGATCGGTTGCCAGCTCCCGATCCGTAAGACTTATCCGTGAGTTAGAGCCGCAACTGGTGACGCGCCGCCATGCAGCGAGAGAAGTCCAACATCCACGATGTAGCCCGTAAGGCCGGCGTTTCGAGCGCGACTGTCTCGCGCGTGCTGGCGGGCAATGGTTCGGTGAACGCGGAACTTCGTGGCCGTGTGCTGGATGCGGTAGAGGTGTTGAATTATCAGCCCAATCGGGTGGCGCAGAGCCTGCGTGTGCAGCGCTCGAGTACGATTGGGCTGATCATCCCCGATATTCAGAACGCTCTGTTCCTCTCACTGGTGCGCGCAGTCGAGGACTGCGCCTACGCGCATCAACTGACGGTCATGCTGTGCAACACCGACGACAAACCAGAAAAAGAGCTGTCATATTTGGGCATCATGCGGGCACAGCAGGCCGCCGGGCTAATTGTAGTGCCCACTCACCCCAAGGACTCGGACATGCTGTCGCCAGTACGGGAGGCAGGCATCCCGATTGTGCTGGTTGACCGCGAGATCAGCGGGTTCGAGGCCGACACGGTGATCGTGGACAACTCGTATGGAGCCCAGATCGCCGTCTCCCATTTGATTGCGATGGGCTACCGGCGAATCGCTGTTCTGGCCGGCCCACAGGAACTGACGCCGGGACGGAAGCGGCTGCAAGGCTACTACAACGCGCATCGTGAGGCGGCGCTCGAACCACTGCCGGAACTGGCGAGGGTCGGCACGTTCAAACGCGACAGTGGCTACGACCTCACGCACCAGTTGATGAGCCTGCCCAGGCCGCCTGACGCCATTTTTGCGTCTAACAACCTGATGGCGCTCGGTTCATTGCGTGCGCTTCACGAGCGGGGCAGCCGTATTCCTGACGAAGTTGCGCTGGTCAGCTTCGACGACATGCCGTGGGCGGAAGATCTCAACCCGCCGCTTACCGTCGTCGCGCAGCCGAGCTACGAAATGGGCCAGCAGGCGCTGGAACTGCTACTCCACCGCATCAAATCTCCCGACGCCTCATACAGAAAAGTCATCCTTCAGCCCCAACTGATCATCCGCCAGTCGTCGGGCATGCCGGGACATTGAGTTCCGGATAATATTTCTCACCCCGCAAGCTCCGCTATGGGCTCGAATGAAAGCTCACCCCCGGCTCCACTCCAAACAAACCTCACCCCCGGCCCCTCTCCATTCTGAAGAGGGGAGGATGCTGCGCTATTAACAAGCCTGTGAAAGAGCGGACAACCGGACAGAATCTAAACATCAGGACAGACACTTGAGGGAAGAATGTACGGGACATCGGGACAGAATAGTGGACAACAGGCGTATCTCATCGCAGGCCAGTACCGATCCAGCATAGATCAGGCAGGCGGTTGGCAGGTGAACGCCGGGTGAACCAAAGTGTCCCAATTCGGCAACTGCACGTAGGGGCAGCGGGATACGACCTACCACTCCGCCTGTATCGCCCCCATCACGGCGCAGTCTTCGAACGTCGTCGGCTGCATGTGACTGAAATCGTGCTGGCGCACTTTCACGTAGTCCCACGGCACACCGGTCAGCGTGGTCGCGTTGTCGGCCCAGTAGACGGCGGCGCGGTCCTTGCTGGCGACCTCGATGTCTTCCATGCCTTTCGTTTCGACCAGCCAATGCCCGCCCTGCGTGTCCACGACCACGAAGTCGGGATAGTACTGGCGCAGGTTGCCGATGCGGTCGGTGTAGGGCAGGCTGAAGCCAATATTCAACGGAAGCTTGGTGAAACGGGCTACATCATGCGCCTTGTCGAGAAAGCGCGCGAACTCGGCCTCGAACTTGTTGTCGACCGGCACCTTGCTGAAGATGCACTTTGGGCTGTTGATGGTGTCCTGCGACCACGCGAACGGCTTGACTTCCGATAGCTTGCGGTCGTCGGTTTCGAGCACGGGCGTCTGTTCCTCGATGATGTGGGCGCGCAGGAGCTTGAGGAACTCCGTTTGCGTGACGTGCCGCGTCAGGCTGCGGTTGATGGCACGGCGGGCTTCAACCGTGTCGAGGTCAATCTCGCGGCCAAACGCCTTGTACTTGAGGAAGTCGCGGACTTTCGGCGCAAGCACGGCGAACTGACCGGGCAGCTTGATATCGCCCGCAATCAGCTCGGCGTAGTAGGCGATGATCTCCTGCGACGTTTGCGGCTCGGGGATGACGTACTGGCGCTGAAACAGGCTTTCCAGCGTCAGAATATCCTTGCCCTCGTAAGTGAAATGGTTCGAGGCGTCGCCGTCGTCGCGCAGGGGCAGCACGGGTGACGGAATCTTCATCACGTCAATCGAGTCGATGAGGTCGCCAAGGCTCGTGCGGCGGGTGAGGATGGGGGACAGCGACGGGATGGCGATATCGGCTTCGGCCTTCTCGGGGTCGGGCGCGATAGTCGTGATGACCAGCTTATCCTTGCCGACTTCCCACGTGCCGAACTGCACATCCTCTGTCTTCTCAAGCTCTTCCACGAACCTGATGAAGCCGGGATTACCGAGCACGTCCACGCGCTCCACAAACGCGGTCGGCGGGTCGCGGAACATGAGGCGCAGGCCGCGCCCGATGGTCTGCTCGGGCAGGATGTTGGCCTTGGCGGTGTAGGCGCGCAGACCGACGATGACGGTCACGTTCTGCACGTCCCAGCCCTCGCGCAGCATGAGCACGCTGACGATAGCGTTCACCGGGCTGGTCTCCTGGTCGACCTCGCGGGCGGCCTTGCGCGCCTTGTCCTCGTCCGCCTTCGAGATGTCGCCCTTGCGGTTGGTGTGGATGATCAGCGTCTGGTCGCCGCCGAACTCCACCGGCCATTTGCGCTGTAAGTAGCCGCCGACGCTGTCAGCCTCCTCGGTGTCGCCCATCATCACGAACAGCAGCGGGCGCTTGCCCATCTCGGCCAGCGCGTCACGGTACTCGCGCCAGCGTTCGACGGCGGCCACCAGAAACGGCTCGTACTTGATGTAGGGGACGTTGCTCTGCACCTCGCCGATGTCCGTCACGCCTTTGACCGGCCGCTTGACGATGCGGTCGATGATTGCGTTTTTCAGCGGGTAGTCGGTGATCGTCCAGGCAAAAAGCGACCCGCTGGTATAGCGCGGCGTGGCACTGAAATCGGCTTGCAGGGCCAGCCCGCACGGGTGAGCGCTGTTCAGATCGCGTATCACCTCGTTCCACTTCAATTCGTCGTCGTGGGTATGGTGCGCCTCGTCGTTGAGCACCATCAGCGGAGCGTCGGCCCGTTCCAGCAGGCGCTCAGGGAAGCGGTCGCCGGAAGCCAATGACGCGGGCGGCTTGCTGCCGAGCAGCGCGGTCATGACATCGACCTCGCCGTCGTCGCCGGTCTGCCGGTCGTACAACTGCTGGATGTTGGTGAGATAGACCGCGCCCAGCGACGAGGCGCGTTCGCTTTCGCCGCGCATGTAGGTCTGCATATCCCAGTCGATGCCGAACTCTTTCGGGATGATCGGATCGGTTCTGAAGATGCGCCCACCGGCGAAGTCGACCGCCAGGCGTTCGAAGACGATGACGTTGGGGGCGATGATGAGGAAGGAACGGGCGAAGTCGGTGCGGCCCTCGCGCACGGCATTGAAGTACTGCCAGGCAATCGCCAGTGCCATGACCTTGGTCTTGCCGCTGCCGGTCGCCATTTTGATGGCGTAGCGGGCGAACGGGTCTTCGTCGGGTAAGCGGATCGTCTTCGCCAGATCGCGCGGGATGAACGTCTGGTACAGGTCGGTAAGGGTGCGCGTGCCCGCGACCTCGTACACGTAGATCAGCGTCTTGATCGCCTCTTCCTGGGCGCGGTGGTACTTGAACGGGCGGCCATTCGCCAGCTTGTGGTCCGTGTGGAACCAGTGATTGAGAAGTCGGCGCGTTGTATCACTGACGCCTTTGAATCCGCCCGCTTCCCACTCGCTGACGGCCTGGCGCACGGCAGGCACAGCCGGCGCGGTGGTGCCGAAGTTCTCGACGAAACTGGCCTGGGCGGGGTTGCGGGCTTTACGGGGCATTAGCAGGACCTTTCGTGAGATCAACCTCACTCGCAACCGCAAACCTCACCGCCAAAACCCGTCTCCGCTTCCAACCTCACCCCCAACCCCTCTCCGAATCGGAGAGGGGAGACCCCCGCACCGCCGTCCTTCTCCCCCTCTCTAGGTTGGAGAGGGGGTTTGGGGGTGAGGTTTGGGGCCGGGGGGTGAGGTTACCGCAGCGCCTCGGCAATCGTCGCCAGCGTCGCGGGCATGGCCCGGAACACGTCGTCATTGGTGAAGCGCAGCACCCGAAAGCCTTTCGACTCCAACACGGCCTGCCGGTCGGCGTCATACTCCGCCTGCAGATCATGCACCGAGCCATCTACTTCGACAATCAGTCGCTGTTCCATACACACAAAATCCACAATGAAGTACTCAATCGCGTACTGCCGCCGGAATTTCGCGCCGCCTACCTGCCGATTGCGCAGCCGCTGCCAAAGCGCATCTTCAGCGGCGGTTGGCTCATGGCGCATCTGACGCGCAAGCGGCTTATGAGTCGCCCACTGCGCCCCCGTTGCGTGAAAGGGGAGATCGCGCTCTGGTTTCGGCGTGTCTTTCATAGATCGCTCCCGCCGCAAATCAACCTCACCCCCAACCCCCTCTCCATGGCCACCACACCCGAAGCGCTGTTCCCCTATGGAGAGGGGGAGCAGAACCCGCGACCTGTTTTTCTCCCCCTCTCCACGTGAATCACGGCCTTCCGGGTACAAACGCTTGGAGAGGGGGCTTGGGGGGTGAGGTTTCCCTTTTCCCCTCTCCACGTGAATCACGGCCTTCCGGGTGCGAACGCTTGGAGAGGGGGTCAGGGGGTGAGGTTTCCCTTTTTCCCCTCTCCACCTGAATCACGGCCTTCCGGGTACAAACGCTTGGAGAGGGGGTCAGGGGGTGAGGTTAACCCTTACACTCTTCGTCGTGTCATTCCCCAAAATATCAATGACCTTCACGAGCACGTCGTACTCGCCGGGCTGTTCATACAGGTGCGCGGCTGCAGCAGCAGGGTGCGCTCCTTGCGCGTGCGGTAGCTCTGCCATTGGTTGTGGAACGTGTCGTCGCGGTAATCCCAGTCGACGGCCCAGTAATCCACCCAGTCGGCCCACTGCTTCACGGCGGCCTGCACGTCCTGCGGCACGTCGTCCAGTGGCACCATGAAGTCGGTGAGCTTGACCGTAACCTCGTGCTTGACCGTGATCGTCTCGACGCCAAGCGCGGCCAGTTCGAAAAAGCGGATGTCGCCCTGGTCAACCGCCTTCTTCTCCAGCACCTCGCGTGGGATTTTGAGGAAGCGCACGTCGACGCCGCTGGCCTCGGCCTCCTGCTTGAC
>JAEURB010000390.1 GCA_016788435.1 Anaerolineae bacterium
GCAAGCGGGGAGAAGGGAAAACTCGCACGCAGGTCAGACGTTACTGCGCTTCGCTTGCCGTCGTGACGGGAGCCAATTCATGCGTGCTGGGGTCAATGCCGGGGCGCAGTTCCTTCTCGCACAGCGTGTAGGTTTTCACAACATGCATTCCGGCTCGCTCGTACAGGCGGGTGGCCCCGGTCAGGCTGGAGCCGTCCACGTGCAGGACTACGCTCTGCTTCCCTGCTGTGTGCAGCGCCGCGAAACTGCGCCGCAGCAGCGCCTCGGCCAGCCCGCGCCGGCGAAAGGCGCGACGCACGGCCAACAGCATGACATAGCCGATGGAGTCGTCGCCGCCATACGCAGACAGATTCAGGCACATTCCGGCCACCGTGTCGCCATCGATTCCCAGCAGCCACAGACCGGGTTTGAAGTCCTTCTCCCACTCGTGCTGCCACGACTCGAACGCCATGTCATACGGACGCTCGATATACCCGAAGTGGTCGCGCCAAGCGTCGCGCCAGGTATCAAACACGGGCACCATGTCTTCCGCTTCGGCGGGACGTATCGTGAGTCCGTTCGGGCATTTGCCGGGGTCTGGCTGCCCCTCGAACTTGATATCCATGCGGAAGCTGTGCCGAATCGGGGCGAAACCGCACGACTTCAGCACCTCAATATATCGGGTCTCGCGTGAGTCGCTGAAAACGCGCACTGCGATGCGTGCGTCGGGCGCAGCAGCAGGCGACATCTCCCAAGCGCGGCGTTCGGCCCAGTCCAGCAGAACCGGCGCGACGGCCGCTTCGGTTGCCGGTTCGGCGTTCGGTACACACAGATCGGCAAAGGGCAGCGCCTCGCGCCCTCGGCCCCACAGCGCCACATAGCCGACCAGGCGGCCATCCGGCGTGATCACCGTGCAGGTATCGCGCGCCATCTCCAGATCGGGATCATCCCACTCGTCGTACATGTCCTGAAGCGTGGACTCGGTCGAGCCGTCCCGCTCAAGCGAGTTGGCATGGACGATGGCTAAGAGCGCCTCGGCGTCTTCACGAACAGCCGGGCGGATGGTGTAGCCAGTAGGCAGTTGAAGGGCCATGATGGACTTTCCGAGTTCTTCAGATTATGTTAGGGGTTCACAAAAGCATCAGCAGTGTAGTGCAGATGGGCGCTCGTTGTCAATCGGGCGCGGCGGCAACTCACGCCCTGGGCATAGGCTTCAAATCACCCGCGTGGCCCTCACCGTCAGGGCGTATTTGCAAAGGCCCTCACCCTTCGTCTCTCTCCACCTGCCGCGCGTAGACACGGTGGTTCGGAGAAGGATCTGGAGGATGAGGGCACCGGGCAATGACCACAACCTGATGCGTCCGCCCTGAACTCATACCCATCGCCCGTTGTCAGGCATCCCCTGACCGGGCGATAATACGGGCCATGACGACGCAGCGAATCGCCTCCGAGAAGGTCGTGTGGACCAATATTGTGGACTCCACGCCACACGAACTGGCGGCGCTGCGCCGGAGCTATCCGAACATCCACCCGCTCAACATCGAGGACATCACCAGTCATATCGAGCGCCCGAAGGTGGACTTTCAGGACGATTACATCTTCGTCGTGATGCAGTTCCCGAAGTGGGATCCGGTCACGCGCCTGACGCGGGGCAGCGAGATTGACTTCATCATCGGGCGCGGCTACCTGATTACGGTTCACGATGGCGTGCTCAAACCGCTGCTTACCATCTTTCAGCGCGCCGCCGGTGATGAGGATGAACGTCAGCGGCTGCTCGGCACGACGGCCGGCCACGCCTTCTATCTGCTCATTGACCGGCTGGTGGATCATATTTTCCCGATCCTGGGCAAAGTCGAATACAACATCCGTTCCATCGAGGAGCGCATCTTCGACAATATACGCGAGGAGATCCTGATTCGCGATATCTCTCTCGTGCGCCGCGATGTGTACGCGCTCCGCCGCATCATCCGCCAGCAGATTCCGATTCTGGAACAGATTGACCGGCGGCGGCAGAATACGCCGAGTGACGAGGAGATGGAAGAGTATTTCGGCGACCTGATAGATCATATTCAGAAAGCGCGTGACATGATTGACGAGGATGCCGAAGTCATCACGTCACTCTCGGATACGGCCGATACGCTCCTCACGCACCGGCTGAACGGGGTCATCCGCATCCTCACCACGATTTCGGTGATCTTCTTCCCGTTGACGCTGATCACGGGAATCTGGGGTATGAATATCCCGTTGCCGTTCATGGAACGGGAAAATGCCTTCGTCATCATCTCCGTCCTGATGGCGGCCATCGTGGCTACCATGATCTTCTTCTTTCGCAAGCGGAATTGGCTGTGACCGGAATGCCGAACCTCTCTTATATTGATACCGACGCCGCGCTGGCCGAGCTGGCGCAGCGGCTGGCGGATGAACCCCTGATCGCGCTCGACACCGAATCGAACAGCCTGTTCGCCTACCGCGAGCAGGTGTGCCTGATTCAGATCAGCACGCGCAGCGCCGACTATGTGCTTGATCCGCTGGCCGCGCTGGATGTGCGACGGCTTGGCCCACTGCTGGCCAACCCGGCTATCGAAAAGGTCTTTCACGCGGCCGAATATGACCTGATATGCCTGAAGCGCGATTACGGCTTCGTCATCAATAACCTGTTCGATACGATGGTGGCAGCGCGGGTGTGCGGGTACAAGAATATCGGCCTGGGAACGCTGCTCGGCGAGATCACAGGCGTGGCGCTCGACAAGAGCCACCAGCGCGATGACTGGGGGAAGCGCCCGCTGCCGATGGACGCGCTGCACTACGCGCAGATGGACACCCACTACCTGCCGCAACTACACGACTACTTTGCAGCGCGACTGACCGAACTCAACCGATGGGAAGAAGCACGCGAGTCGTTCGACGAAATGGCGGCGGTCGCGCCCGGCGTTCGCTCCGAATTCGACCCCGAAGGCTTCTGGCGGATCGCCCAGCCGAACCAGCTTTCGCGGCGCGAGGCGGCCATCCTGCGCGAACTGGTCATCTTCCGCGACGAGATGGCCCGCCAGCGCAACCAGCCGCCATTCAAAATCCTGATTGACAAGGCGCTGGTTGGGCTGGCGCAGGCGGCCCCCACCACGCTTGACGGGCTGGAACGAGTGGACGGCATGGGGCCCGGGCATGTACGCCGCTACGGCCAGGCCCTACTCGCGGCCATCCGCCGTGGCCAAAGCGCCCGCCTGCCCACCCCACCACCACCCGAACGGCCGGCCGACCCGGTTCTGGTCGAACGCTATTCGGCGCTGCGCGAGTGGCGCAAGGAACGGGCGCAGGCACGCGGCGTTGAATCGGATGTGATCATCTCGCGCGATGCGTTGTGGGAACTGGCCGGACGGATGCCCGCCACGACTGAGGAACTGCGGACTATTTCCAGCCTCGGCGCGTGGCGGGCCGCCCGCTATGGCGACGAGATTCTGGCCGTGCTGGAGCGCTTCCGGCCGCCAGCGCAGGCCAACGGGACAGGAGAGGGGAAATCATGAAGCTCACCTTCTGTGGGGCAGCCCGCACCGTTACCGGCTCGCAGCACCTGATCGAGGTCAATGGCAAGCGTATTCTGCTCGACTGCGGGCTGTATCAGGGCCACCGCGCCGATACGTATACGCGCAACCAAACGTTCCTTTACGACCCGGCCACGGTGGACGTGCTGGTACTGTCGCACGCGCACATTGACCATTCCGGCAATATCCCGAACCTGGCCCGGCGTGGCTTCCGGGGAGACATCATCTGCACGTCCGCCACCCGTGACCTGGCCTCGACCATGCTGTTGGACAGCGCGCACATTCAGGAAGACGACATCGAATTTCTGAACAAGAAGCGGGCGAAAAAGGGTGAGCCGCCCGTGCCGCCGCTGTATACGCAGGATGATGTGCGCGCCTGCCTCGGCTTGTTCAGCAGCCAGGAAATTGGCCGCCCGCGAATCATCGCTAACGGCGTCACCTGCACGCTCTACGATGCAGGCCATATGATGGGCAGCAACTTCGTCGTGCTCGACATCGAAGATCGGGACGCAGGCAAAGATGTGCGGCTCGTCTTTAGCGGCGACCTCGGCCGGAAGGGACTGCCCATCCTGCGCGACCCGGCCACGATTGATCGCGCTGACGTGCTCATCCTCGAGTCCACCTATGGCGACCGGCTGCACCCGCCGCTCGAAGACGACGTTCGGGCGATGGAACGCATCATCGCCGACACTTACAAGCGCGGCGGCAACGTCATCATCCCGGCTTTCGCCGTGGGCCGCACCCAGCAGGTGGTTTATGCGCTGCATCAACTGGTGGCCAGGGGCGACCTGCCCAACGTGCCGATCTATGTGGACAGCCCGTTGGCGATTGACGTGACCAGCATCTTCCGGCTGCATTCCGAGTGCTACGACGACGAAACGCTCAAATTTCTGAACGAATCCGGCGCGCGCGACCCGTTCGGCTTCGAGCGTCTCATCTACACGCGCACCACCGAGGAAAGCAAGCAGCTGAACTTCCTCACCACGCCGGCCGTCATCATCAGCGCCAGCGGCATGGCCGAAGCCGGGCGCGTGCTGCATCACCTCAAGAACAACATCGAGAACCCGAAAAACACGGTGCTGATCGTCGGCTATCAGGCGGAAAATACGCTGGGCCGGCGCATCGCCGACGGCGAAAAGACCGTGCGCATTTTCGGCGAGAATTACGACAATCGCGCTCAGGTCGCGGTGCTGCAGGGCTTCAGCGGCCACGGCGACCGCGACGACCTGCTGGAATGGGTGGGCGCGATGGACCAGAAGCCGAGCCACACCTTCCTCGTTCACGGCGAGGACCAGGCGCTCTATGCCCTGCAAGGCGCGCTCCAGCAACAATTCCAGCTCGATGTGACCGTGCCCGACTGGAAGCAAGAGGTGTCCATTTAGTTGAAAGTTCAAAGTTGAACGTTGAAAGTTCGCTTCCTCAGGGTATGGCGCGCCAGACTATGCCGGATTGGTCTGCCCCCTTTCCCGACGGCGAATGCTCATTGTCTGCTCGACACTTTCAACCTTCATCTTTCAACTTTCAACTCGGAGGTGTCCATGCCCAGCCCCACCAGCCCGTTTGCCGATGACTGGCGCGACTGTCTGATTGCGCATTACCAGAACGTGCTGCGCAATCAGGATCATCTGACCGAAGGCACCCTGCTTGGCGTGCTGCAGGAAGCCGGATTCAGCGATCAGGAATTGGCCGAGTTCAAGGTGCGGGTGACGATGCGCGCCGAAGACATGGGGCCTGATTTCATGCCCGATCTCGACGCGCTCAAGGCCGAGGCGGTGGAAGCCATTCAGCAGCAAACTGCCGCCGTACCGAACGAACCGGAACCAGCCATCTTCGAGGCCGTTGTCGTGGAAGCAGTGATCTCCACCGAGGACGAGACGCCCGCGCTGCCGCCGGACGAGGAGCCGCCCGATTACCGCGCCGACGGCCCGCAGCAGTTGAGTATGTTCTAGTTCTCTCGTGAACGACCTCGACTTCATGCGGCTGGCGCTGGCCGAAGCAGAAAAAGCCCTTGCAGAAGGCGATGTGCCGATTGGCGCGGTCGTGGTGTGGAACGATCAGGTCGTGGGCGCGGGCTTCAACCGGCGCGAGGCCGACCACGACGCGACCGCCCACGCCGAGATCGTCGCTATCCGTCAGGCATCCGAACGGCTGGGGCGCTGGCGGCTGGACGACTGCGCGCTCTACGTCACGCTTGAACCATGCCCGATGTGCGCAGGGGCGATTGTGCTGGCCCGCATCCCACGCGTCATCTACGCGGCGCCCGACCCGAAAGCGGGCGCGGCCGGCAGCATTGTCGATCTCCTGCGCCACCCACGCCTGAACCATCGCGTGGATGTGCAGGGCGGCCTGCTCGCCGGCGAAGCCGCCGCCCAACTCCGCGCCTTCTTCCAGACGCTAAGAGACGAGGGACAGGGTTAAGGGGCTTCACCACGGAGACACTGATGGCAGTGAGAAGAACCCGATTCTACCCTCTATGTCCTCCGTGCCCCGGTGGTGAAAATCGTCTCACTTCGGGATTTACCGAGGGCATCTCTCCGGTTACTATTGGCAGTGGAGAGGTGCCGGAGTGGTTGAACGGGCTCGTCTCGAAAATGAGAATGGTCGCAAGGCCATCGAGGGTTCGAATCCCTCCCTCTCCGCAGACGCAAGTTGAGAGTTGAAGGTTGAAAGTTGAAAGTCCACGGGTGGATTTTCAGCATTCAGCCTTCAACTTTCTCTTTTCCACTGCGTATCCCGCTCCCTGCTTTCAACTTTCAACCATCAACTTTTAACTTCTTTGCCCGCCTCGGCCGCCGCGTCAAGCAGGGCATCCAGGTCGGCGTCGGTGGTGCGGAAGTTGACGATGCAGGCGCGCAGCACGAAGCGCCCCTTGAGTTCGGTGCTGGTCATAAACGCTTTGCCGCTGGCGTTCATCCGCTTGAGCAGCGCCTTGTTCAGCGCATCCAGCGCCGCCTCGTCGGTCATACCCGGCAGTTGATAGCGGAAGCAGGTGATACTGAGCGGCCCGGCCGCGATCAATGCGAAATCCGGCCGCGCCTGAATCTTCGCCTGCAACGCTTTCGCGTGAGCGATATCCGCGCTGATCAGATCGCGGTAGCCCTGCAACCCCACCTGCTGGAGCGTCATCCACACTTTGAGCGCCTTGAAGCCGCGCGTTTGCTGAATGCCGAACTCGGACAGCCAGGGATACGGGCTGTCATGCTGCAAATAGGACGGCGCGACACCGAACGCCGAGCGCAGCAGGTCGCCGTCGCGCACCAGCACGCAGCCCGCTTCGATCGGCGCATACAGCCACTTGTGCGGATCGATGGCGAGGCTGTCCACCCGCTCGATGCCCTTGTAATGGGGCGCAGCCTCGGGCGAAAGAATGCCGAAACCGCCATACGCGCCGTCCACGTGCAGCCACAGCGCTTCGTCGGCGCAGACATCGGCGATCGCGTCCAGCGGGTCAATCGCCCCGGAATTGACGGTTCCCGCGCTGGCCACCACCGCCACCGGGCGCAGTCCGTTGGCTCGGTCGCGCTCGACGGCCTGGCGCAGCGCCGCGACATCCATGCGGTACTGGCTGTCCACCGGGATTCGCCGCAGGTGTTCGTCGCCGAAGCCGAGCAGTTCGGCCGCCTTTTGGATGCACGAATGGCCCTGCATCGAGGTGTAGATCACCATGCGGGCGGGTTCGGCCGTCATGCCCAGCCGCCGCATGTTTCCCTGCGACATCATGTGGCGCATGGCGGCCAGCCCGATCAGGTTGGCGACTGAGCCGCCGCTGGTCAGCAGGCCGCCGGTGGTAGCCGGGAAGCGAAAGAGCGTCCGCATCCAGCGGATGACGGCCATCTCAACAAAGTAGGCCGCGATGTCACTGTTGACGGCCGGCGCATCGTGGGCGGCCGCCAGCAGTTCGGCCAGCACGCCGAACGGGGCGGGTGGCGAGTTGACCCAGCCGAAGAAGCGCGGGCTTTGATTACCGAGCGGATAGGGCAGAATATCGTTTTTGACCTGCTCGATCAGTGCGCCGGGCGAGGCGGGCGCATCGTTCAGCCGGGTGTTGAGCAGACGGTCGCGCACCTCGTCGGGCAGCACGCGGCGGACCGGGGCATCGCGGACGCCGGCCAACTGATCGGCCAGCAAGTCAATGATCTGGTGGCCCAGCCGGCGAAACTCGTCGGACGACAGGTCAATCGGCGGCCTCTCCATACGCATTCTCCTCGCTGAACGCCCAGCGCCGGGGGAGAATATAACGCAACACAGCGTCTGATGAATGAAATCGAAGCAGCGCGGAAGGACAGCGAAGATGGACGAGCAGCGTTTACTGGCCGAGCGGGCCGAGAAGGACCAGTACTTCAGGCAGAGTGATCATTCGCCGCTGACGCCCGAACAACAGGATCGCTTCACCGGCCTGCGCTACTACGCGCCCAATCCGGCGCTCGAACTGGTGGTGACGATTGAGCGAGCGGACGAAGGCCAGCCAGTTGCTATCGAAACGACGACGGGTGACGTGCAGCAGTTTCACCGCTTTGGCCGCTTCAACTTCAGCGTCAACGGGCAGGAGGCGACGCTGACGATCTATGAAGCGCAGTATGGCTATTTTCTGCCTTTCACCGACGCCAACCGGGGTGGCGACACCTACGGGGCGGGCCGCTACCTGGAGCCGGAGGAGCTAGCGGATGGCCGCTTTTATGTGGACTTCAACATCGCCTACAACCCGTACTGCGCCTATAACGAAGGCTGGTCGTGCCCGATCACGCCGTACGAGAACCGCCTGAGCGTTGCGATTGAGGCGGGCGAAATGACTCCACAGGGGCCGTGGGTGGAGATGGGGTAACGAAAATGCCTACCGTATTGCGCGAAGGCGGCTATCAGTTCTTAATGTTTACGTCCGATCATCCTCCTGCCCACGTTCACGTTCGCAGGGAAGGGAAACTAGCGAAGGTGATGCTCAATCCCATTGAATTTGAGCGCACCGGCGGCTTCAGTTTTGGAGAACAGAGTAAAATCGTAGACATCATCCGCACCTATCACGGCTTCCTTCTCGCAGAATGGAATAGCCGCTATCCGTCGGAGGGATGACACCATGAGTGCGCGAACCGAAGATCAGGTGATCGAAGTGAACATCACTGAGGACACTGTGTATTTGATGCTGGCGGACGGGCGCGTGATCGGCAACCCGCTTAGTTGGCATCCCTGGCTCGCTCAGGCAACCGATGCACAGCGGCGCAACGTCGAACTCTATGAACTGACCGCGTTCTGGCCCGATCTGGACGAAGGGCTGGACGTGACTGAGATGATGAAGGGGGAACCGCCTCGGATTGCGGCTGCTCCAGCCGAAGGGCAAGCGTGAGTATCCCCGTCGAAGCGGGCGAGATGTCGCCGCAGGGGCCGTGGATCGAATGAAGGAGTTATACTGAGAGTTCGGAGGTAGAGGAACAGCGTGATGCTCCAGACTCGCCTAATTACAGTTGAAGAGTTCGAAACAGTTGCCGTACAACCGAGCAATCGTGCACGCAACCTTGAACTCATTCACGGGGAAATCGCTGAGAGACTGTTTGTAAAGTAGGGAATGCATGGATAAGATGGAGGGATGGACGAGCGAAAAGCATACCCCAGTGACCTGAAAGACAAAGAGTGGACACGGATTGAGCCGTTTCTGGTGCGGGGGATCATGGGACGGCCGATGAAACACCCGGCCCGAGAACTGGTCAATGCCATCTTCTATGTGATGCAAACCGGTTGCTCGTGGCGCGCCCTCCCGCATGACCTTCCACCCTGGCAGACGGTGTACACCTACTTTCGCAAACTCCAGCGACAGGGGACATGGCAACGGATGAACGAGGTCTTGCGGCAGGATGTGCGGGTGCAAGCGGGACGCAACCCTCAACCGAGTGCAGCCAGTATCGACAGCCAGAGCGTCAAGACGACGCAAAAAGGGGGGTACGGGGGTATGACGCAGGCAAGAAAGTCAATGGGCGCAAACGGCCCATCGTAGTCGATACGATGGGCTTGTTGATGTGGGTTGTGGTGCATCCGGCCAATCTGCAAGATCGGGATGGCGCGCTGCTGGTATTGAGTAAACTCTGGGGTGCTTTCCCGCGACTGCAACTGATTTGGGCAGACGGGGGATATGCTGGCACCCTGGTTGAGTGGGTCATGACCCAGCTTTGCTGCACGCTGCTGATCGTGAAACGCACCGACAAGACCGTTGGCTTCAAAGTCCTGCCGCGTCGCTGGGTCGTGGAGCGAACCTTTGCCTGGCTCAATTGCTCCCGCCGCTTGAGTAAAGACTATGAAGAGCTACCCGAAGTGAGTGAGGCGTTCATCTATGCTGCGATGGTTCGCCTCATGGTCAGACGGCTTGCTCGTAATTCCTGACTTTACAAACGGTCTCT
>JAEURB010000426.1 GCA_016788435.1 Anaerolineae bacterium
CGAAGCTGGAGATTCCGGACTTCGAGAGCATCGCCAAACTGGCCCACAGCTATGGCCTGCCGGTCGTGGTGGACAATACCTTCGGAACGCCGTACCTGTTCCAGCCCTTCAAGTGGGGCGTCAACATCAGTCTGCACAGCACGACCAAATGGATCGGCGGGCATGGCCTGAGCATCGGAGGCGTGATCATAGATGGCGGCACCTTCGACTGGAAGGGGAGCGGCCGCCACGAGGGCATCGTCAAGCCGGAACCGGCCTATCACGGCGCGGTGCTGGCCGATGTGCTTGGCGCAGCGGCCTTCATCGGGCGCGCCCGCGTGGTTGGCCTGCGCGATTTCGGCGGCAGCCAGGCGCCATTCAACTCGTTCCTCAACATCATCGGCCTCGAAACGCTGGCGCTGCGTATCGAGCGCCACGTCAGCAATACCCTGGCAGTGGCCCAGCACCTGGCCGGGCACCCCGCCGTTGAGTGGGTCAACTATCCCGGCCTGCCCAGCCACCCCAGCTATGAGCGCGCGCAGAAGTACCTGCCGAAAGGCGCGGGTGCGGTGCTCGGCTTCGGCATCAAGGGCGGCCGCCAGGCGGGGCGCGCCTTCATTGACAGTCTCAAGGTCTTCTCGCACGTCGCCAACGTCGGCGATACGCGCTCGCTGGCCATTCACCCGGCCTCGACGACGCACAGCCAGCTTACAGCCGAGGAACAGGCGGCCAGCGGCGTGACCGAGGACTACGTGCGCCTCTCGGTCGGCCTCGAGGACATCAATGACATCGTATGGGATCTCGACCAGGCGCTGGCCGTGGCCCGTGGCGTGACAGTTCATCCGGTGAGCTAAACCTCACCGCCTAAAACCACCTCTCCGCTTCGGAGAGGTGGCGCAAGGCACAGCACAGCGTTCACCCCTCTCCAGAGTGGAGAGGGGCCGGGGTGAGGTTGGAAGTGGAGTAATCATGCACGACGGCGATCCAACCGGCGGCAGTCAGGAACTGCCAGACCGCAGTCCATCTCATTCGGTCGGGGTTGTGGCCACACGCTACGCTCACTTCGCCGAACCGCTGACGCTGCGCTCAGGGGCAGTCCTGCCTTCGTTCACGCTGGCCTATGAGACATATGGCCGGCTGAACGCGGCGCGCAGCAACGCCATCCTGATTTGCCACGCGTTGTCCGGCGACGCCCATGTCGCTGGTTTCCACACCAGTGACCCGGACGAGCGCCCCGGCTGGTGGGATGAAGCCGTCGGGCCGGGCAAGATGTTCGATACGGATCGCTTCTTCGTCATCTGCAGCAACGTGCTGGGTGGCTGCCGGGGCAGTACCGGCCCCGCCTCGTCCGCGCCGGATGGCAAATTATGGGGGCTGCGCTTCCCGGTGGTCACGGTGACGGATATGGTGAAGGCACAGGCACGCCTACTCGACCACCTGGGCATTAGCCGGCTGTTCGCCGCGGCAGGCGGAAGCATGGGCGGCATGCAGGCGCTGGAGTGGGCGGTGCAGTTCCCGCAGCGGGTGGCGAACGTCCTGTTTATCGCCAGTACGCCGCGCTCGTCGGCCCAGAATATCGCCTTCAACGCGATTGGCCGCGCCGCCATCGTCAATGATGCGCGCTGGAATCACGGGGATTACGCGAGTGATGCCGCCCCCGATGGCGGGCTGGCCGTGGCACGGATGGTCGGCCATATCACCTACATGAGCGACCACTCGCTGGAGACCAAGTTCGGCCGCCGTTTGCAGGGTTACGAGGCCATCCCATATACCCTGGGTGAGCCAGAGTTCGCGGTTGAGAGCTATCTCGGTTATCAGGGCGAGAAGTTTGTCAGCCGCTTCGACGCCAACAGTTATCTGTACATCACCAAGGCGCTCGACTATTTCGACATCGCCGATGGTTATGAGTCACTGGAAGCGGCGCTGGCGACAACCGAAGCGGGCTACCTGGTGGTGAGCTTTTCCAGCGATTGGCTGTACACCGAGGTGCAGGCCCGCGAACTGAGTGAAGCCCTGCGCGCGGTTGGAAGGCCGGTCGAGGAACATCGCGTGCAGGCGTTGTATGGCCACGACTCGTTCCTCGTCGAAGTGGAGACGATGACCACTATTGTTGGCGGCTATCTGGTGCGGCAGTGGGAAGGCGAAGCCAATGCGCTGGCGCTCAAGGCGCTGGCCAGTTAATGCAGCACATACATGGCGTGTGAGCCTGACGGCCGGGCAGCGCTCTGCAAAAGCGCGCAAACGGGTTCGACTCCCGTACACGCCTTTGAACCTTTAACGTTCAACTTGAGGAGAACCATGCCCAGCATCAAAATCCCCACCCCGCTCCGCATCTATACCGGCAGCCAGACCCAGGTGGCTGTCACTGGGGCGACGATTGGCGAGGCGCTCGCTGACCTCACCGGCCAGTATCCTGAATTGCGGCCGCATTTGTACAACGGCGACAGCCTGCGCAGCTTCGTCAACGTCTTCATCGGTGAGGAGGATATCCGTTTCCTGAGCGGCCTCGATACTGACATCGCCGAGACCGACGCCATTCGCATTATCCCCAGCATCGCTGGAGGGTGACGCGCGTGCAGCCTGAACACCGGAGGAGTCAGGGATGACCCAAACGCCAACCGCCCGCAAGGTGGATCAGGCCGGCCTGAAAGTAGGGCAGGCGGCCACGATCATCCTGCTGCTGGCCGCCTTCATTCTGAATAGCTGGCTGCTCGTGGCGGTGGTCGCGGTCAGCCAACTACTGGGGGCGCTGGACGTACCGTACGCGCCGTTTCGCCTGCTCTACAAGGCGGTGCTGCTGCCAGCCGGTGTGTTGAAGCCGCGCCCCGAACCGGATAACCCTCAGCCTCACCGCTTCGCCATGCTGGTCGGCGCGATATTCAACGGCACTGCTGCGCTGTTTCTGCTGGCGGGGTTGCCTGCGGCCGGTTGGGTGTTGGTTTGGGTGGTTATCATCCTCGCCAACCTCAACTTCTGGTTCAATCTTTGCCTCGGCTGCCTGATGTACTACCAGCTCAATCGCTTCGGCGTGCCCGGTTTCACCGCCGCCAAACTACCGCACTAGGAAATCGTTATGGCCGAGCGCATCGTCATTGCGGTAGTCATCGCGCTGGTCGTTGCGGCAGCTTATGGCCTGCTGAAGCGCCGCCAGCTGACACGTGTTGCGAAACAGGCCGCAGCCGACCCGCTGCTGCGTGAAGCGCGGCCGGGCGTACCGGCCATCGTCTACTTCACCACACCCAACTGCGCGCCATGCCGCCTTCAGCAGAAGCCCGCATTGGTGCAATTGCAGGAAGAACTGGGCGAAGGCGTGCAAATCATCGAGGTGGATGCCGCCGAACTGCCCGACGATGCCCGGCGCTGGGGTGTATTCACAGCCCCGACCACGTTTATACTGAACGCCGAGGGCGTGCCGTATACCGTCAATCATGGCGTGGCCGACGCGCGCAAACTGGCCCGGCAGGTGCGCGAGGCGCAGTCCCGGCTCACGCACAGCGAGTTGAATACGCGGCCCGCCTGAACGGGCGCACAAGGAGAACCGATGGACCCTGTCGTGAAGCAACTGGGCGACCTGTCGAACGCCGACATCCGGCGTTACGGCCGCCACCTGATCATCCCCGAATTTGGCATGGATGGGCAGCGCCGCCTGAAAGCCTCGGCCGTGCTTTTGATCGGCACCGGCGGCCTCGGCAGCCCACTGGCACTCTATCTGGCGGCGGCGGGGGTGGGGCGCATCGGACTCGTGGACTACGACGTGGTGGATGAGAGCAACCTCCAGCGCCAGGTCATCCACGGCCAAAGTTCGCTCGGTGTGCCGAAAATCGAGAGCGCGGCCCGGCGCATACTCGATATCAATCCGTCGGTGCAGATTGACAAGTACGAGGTGCCGCTGACCAGCGACAACGCGCTCGACATCCTCGAACCGTATGACGTCATCATTGACGGCACAGATAATTTCCCGACGCGCTACCTCGTCAACGATGCTTGCGTGAAACTGGGCAAGCCAAACGTTTATGGCAGCATCCTGCGCTTCGACGGCCAGCTATCCGTCTTTTACGCCAAGGAAGGCCCGTGCTATCGCTGCATGTTCCCCGAACCGCCGCCGCCCGGCCTGGTGCCAAGCTGCGCCGAGGGTGGGGTACTGGGCGTGCTGCCCGGCACGATTGGCACCATGCAGGCGACCGAGGCAATCAAGCTGATTACCGGCGTTGGCGACCCGATGATCGGGCGGATGCTGCTCTACGACGCGCTGGAGCCGTCGTTCACGACCATCAGGATTCGCAAGAATCCGAACTGCCCGGTGTGCAGCATCCCCGCCGATCAGGTCGAACTGATTGACTACGAGGCATTCTGCGGGATGCCTTCGCATGACCACGTGCCCAATGCCAACGGTATGCTCGACCTGGGCGTGCTTGCGGGCGTGGGCCAGTCTGCCGCGGCCGAGGCGCCAATTCGCAGCATCACTCCAACGGCTCTCAAGGCGCGGCTCGATGCCGGCGACGATATCTACCTGCTCGACGTGCGCAATCCGGAAGAGTTCGAGATTGCCATCCTTGACGGTGTACACAAGCTGCCCAAACCGCGCCTGCAGTTGGCCTACGAGGACGTGAAGTCTGGCCGACGTGCGCTGGAAGACACCGTGATTGCCGATGTGCCCGCCGGCCGCGAAGTGATCGCCATTTGCCGTTCGGGGGTGCGCAGCGCTGACGTCGTCACCATGCTGCGTGACCTCGGCTACGACTCAGCCAAACTGGCCAACCTCGAAGGTGGGCTACTGGCCTGGGCACGGCAGATAGACCCGGCGATGCCGGTGTATTGAGAGTTACGGGTTGAAAGTTGTGAGTTGAAAGTTGAAAGACGCATGGGGGTGTATGTAGCGTGCGCTCATTAGCGCACCACGGGTAGCACGCTTTCGCCCCTTGCTTTCAACTTTCAACTTCGGTTCGGAAACATCTCCTCCAGCGCGCCCACCAAACTGTTCGCCCAAGCCGTATAGTTGTGGCCGGCATTGAACTCGCGGTAGGTCACGTCATATCCCTTGCTCGTCAGCAGGCCGCGCAGTTGGCGGTTGCCGTCGAGCAGCCCATCGTAGATTCCGCAGTCCTGCCATACCCGAAGCGGCGGTACGGGCGATCCTTCGATCAGATCGAAGATCAGGGGGCGTCCCCGCCGTGTCCAGGGAACGAACGCCCCGGACTGGCTAATAACGTGGCCGAACACCTGCGGCAGCATCCAGCCGGTGGTCATAGCCATCAGCCCGCCCATCGAAGCGCCAAGCACGCCGTGGACGCCGGTATGCGCGCCCTCATCGAGCAGATTCATGCGCTCGCGGGCCAGCGGCAGAAGCTGCGCCTCGATGAAGGTCACGGTCGCTTCGCTGGTGTGATACTCGACCACACGAGAGCCGACCTTGTCGCCGTTGTCCGGCATGATCAGGGCGATCGGCTGGATGCGGCCCTGCGCGATCAGGTTGTCTACGATGGTGGCGAGGTATGCCCGCTTCAGATAGTCGGGGCCGTCCCAGACCACCAGCAGCGGCACGGTTTTTCCGGTCGGCGGCTGATAAAGATGCACCGTCCGTTCCTTGCCGGCGAAAAAGCCATACTGGTTCTTCAAAAGTTCCCGCGTGATGCGGCCGGCCAGCACCCCTTTCCGGCGTTTCGTTTCCGGCGCGGGCTTCCATTGCGGCATCCCGAACCACTGATTGTATTGGCCGATGCCGTTCGGCTTGCGGTGGCGGCTGAGCGGGTCGCGGAACCGGCCATCCTCATCGGGCGTAACAAAGAACCCGTATTCCATGTACGTGTCGGACGGCAGGGGCAGGCGGGCGGCCCACACGCTCCGCTCGACCTCGGACATCGGCAGCGGCTTGTCGTGCTGCCAGCCGTTGAAGTCACCCAGGAGCGCGGGCGGCTTCTTCCCCTGCCAGACGAACACGGCCTCGCCGTTTTCGATGACCGGATTGCCCATTTTCTGTGCGCGTTCCAGGTACGAGGGCATGTCTGTTCCCCTTGATGGTGCATTATGGCGTGGATCATAAAGAGCAATCACGAAGACGCAAAGGCACAAAGGCACGAAGGAGAATTCCTCTTTGCGGCCTTCGCGGCCTTTTTGTGCTTTATGTTGCCTTCTTAGAACAACCGCTGCTGCACAAGTGGGCTGCGCCCGCCGATCAGGATGTACGGGGCAGCGCGGCCAGGGTTCGCGAGGCCAAGCTTGCGCAGGTCGCTCAGGTCGTGCAGGTGGCCGAGGCGGCGCGCGCGCAGTATTGCATCGGCGCTCTTCGGGCCGATGCCGGGCACGCGCAGAAGATGCAGGCGGTCGGCCGTTGTCAGGTCAATCGGCGCGTGCGTGAGGTGTTCTTCAGCCCACGCGACTTTCGGGTCTACGCGGGTGGGCAGGTTGCCGCTGCCGTTGAATGGCAGGTCTTCGACCTCCCAGCCGTAGTCGCGCAGCAGAAAACTCGATTGGTACAGCCGGTGCTGGCGCAGATCGGATGCGGCCTCGACGTTTTCCAGCGGCGTATCGGCGATCGGATGGAAGGCCGAGAAGTAGGCGCGCTGCAGGCCAAGCTGGCGATGCAGGTTATTGGTCAGCGAAAGCAATTCGATATCGGTATCACCGACTGCGCCGACCACGAACTGCGTGACTGTGCGCGCCAGCCGTTCGTGCGGGTGGTTGCGGCGGATCTGCGCGGCCATCTGCAAAATACGCAGCAGTTCGGCCTCGAAGTCCTTCTTCGGGGCCAGCGCATCGAGGCGGGCCTGCGTCGGCGCCTCGAGATTGACCGATACGCGGTCGGACAACTGCATCGCCCGGTACAACTGGTCGTACTCGCTGCCCGGCATGACCTTGAGATGCACGTAACCACGGTAGCCGTACTTCAGGCGCACGATCTCGACCGTGTCAATCAGTTTGTCCTGCGTCGTCACGCCGCCCTTGATGATGCCAGACGACAGAAACAGGCCGTCCACCCGCCCGGCGCGCTGAAGCTTGTCAAACGCCATCGCCATATCGCCGGGCCGAATCGTCACGCGGTTGGTTTTGGCCCGCCCGGCGCGGAAGGGGCAGTAGTAGCAGTTACGCTCGCAGGCTGTCGTCAGCATCGTCTTGAGGATGGGCTTCGCGCCGAGCGGCGTTTGCACGTTGGTGATGCATTCGGCGAGGCTGTGGCTTTGGTAGCGGCCGGACTTCTGCTCGGCCTGTGGCGCGTCCCCGGCCGGCTCGAACAGCGTCGCATCGCCCATCTGGGTGAGCTTGGTCAGTGTGTCGGGCGTGCTGTGGAAATTCATGTCATCATTATACAGAACAATTGTTCTGAAGGCAAATCAAGATTCAGGGGCAAGGGTCACCTTGCCCCTGAATCTTGCATCGGTTTGCCTAGAGAGATGTCGGTTGGTCCTGCGCCATCGCGTTCAGCAGCAGCGCCGCAATCGCGCCGGGAACCCAGCCGGCAATCGTCAGCAGCGTCACGATGATGATCGTGCCGCAACCGCGATCCAGCACGGCCAGCGGCGGCAGAATGATGCACAGCAGTGCGCGTCCACAACTCATGGAGGGAATCCTTTGCTCGTGATCCTTACATCAACCAATACGCGCGTTGTCCGCTTCAGGTTGCAGCCCCATGAACCTTCGCGTTACCCGGCCAGCTCGAAGCTGATGAGCGGGGCCAGTGTTTCCAGCATACGTGGGCCGATGCCATCCACCTCGTCGAGGTCATCGAGGCTGGTGAACGGCCCCTCGGCTTCGCGCCAGGCGATGATAGCCGCCGCCAGAGCAGGGCCAACTTCGGGCAGGGCGTCGAGTTCTTCGGCGGTCGCGCTGTTGATGAAGACGAAGACCGCGTTGGGCGTGGCCAGCGCCGTCGTTTCGCCTCGTGCTGGTACATGGATTTGATCGCCATCGCGCAACACTGAGGCCAGATTGACGGCGCTGAGGTCGGCGTTTTCGGCCGGGCCGCCGCTGGCCTGAATCGCGTCCTGCACACGGCTGCCAGGCGGCAGGCTGACCAGCAAGGCGGGCTGGGCCACCGCGCCCGTTACATACACGGTGATCGGGGCGGGCGGTGGGCTATCGGTCGCGGTGGCGGTCGGCATGGGCGGCAGGATGGTAATTTCGACCGGTTGGGGCCGGGTGCTCCACAACGCGACCGCGCCGATCAGCACAGCCACCGCCAAAATCAGGAACGAGGCGATCCAGCCTTTCGAGGATTTCCCGTCGTTCACGCTCATGCCCCCTGCCGCTCGTTCGCGTGCCTATCTGCGCTAGTACTTGCGGACGATTGCCCGGTAAACGGCCGGCTGGCGATTCTGGATGTACTGGTTTTCCTCGCGAACTTCGCGCACGGCGTCAAGATCGAGCGTGGCGATGGCTGCGCCTTCCTGTGGTTCGCCGCTGTCCTTGTCCGATGTGCCCGCCAGTGAGGCGTGAATTTCGCCGCGCGGCCCGACGATCATACTCTCGCCGCCAAAGGTGAGCGTCACGTCTTCGCCGATACGGTTAGCACCAGCGACATACAAGGCGTTCTCCAGGGCGCGGGCGCGTATGAAAGTGCGCCATGCGTCGAGGCCGCTGGCTTCCCAGTTGGCCAGCACGCACAGCACTTCAGCGCCCTCCAGCGTGAGCGAACGGGCGACTTCAGGGAAGGCGAGGTCATAGCCAATCAGGATGCCAAGCGAGCCGATCTCGGTTTCAACGACCGGTAGCTTGAAGCCCTCGCGGAAGGCCATGCGCTCCTCTCCGCTCAGGTGAACCTTATGGTACAGATCGACGAATTCGCCCTCAGGGCCAACCAGCACGGCCGAGTTGTAGAGGATGGACTCGACCTTCTCTTTGGTCGCCATGCCGAACAGGACGTACACGCCGTATTCGTTGGCGCGCTTGGCGATCAGGTTGACCGTGGCACCCGGCACGCGCTGGGCAACTTCGGTGAAGCGCAGGCCAAGCTCGGCCCCGCTCGTGATCAGTTCGGGGAAAACGATCAGGTCAACGCGCTGTTTGGTCGCAATGGTGCGGATCATCTCCGACATTTTGACGATATTTTCTTCCGGCTGGCCCAGCACGGGCTTCATCTGGGCGACGGCAACGGTCAGTTCACGCATGATACGAGCAACCTCTTTCGCGGTACAAAGGCAGGAGACGCCCTGCTATCGGCTGGCGCGGCGCAGGGCGTCGAGATATTCGGCTAAATCGGGCGGGAGCGGCGCTTCGAAGTACAGCCGTTCCCCGCTGCGTGGGTGGTCGAAGCACAGGCGCGCCGCGTGCAGAAACTGGCGGCCCGGCCCGCGTTTTCCCTTCCGCAGACCATAAACCGAGTCGCCCACCAGCGGCGCACCGATATGGGCCAGATGCACGCGAATCTGATGGGTGCGCCCGGTGAGGAGCAGCACTTCGAGCAGCGCGCTGCCGTCGCTGAACGCTTCGAGCGTGCGGAACTCAGTGATCGCCGGGCGGCCGTCGCGGCTGACCATCATGCGCTGGCGGTGGGTGGGGTTGCGGGCGATGGGCATCTCAATCCGGCCGGTGGGCGTACGTGGCGCGCGTTCGGCCAGCGCGAGATAGGTCTTCTCGACGGTACGCTGCTGAAATTGCGCCATCAGCCGCTGCAAGGTCTTGCCGTTGCGGGCGATCACGATCAGGCCGCTGGTATCTTTGTCCAGCCGGTGGACGATGCCCTTGCGCTGCGGCGCGATCCGCATGTTGGCGATTTCCGGATAGCGGGCGAGCAAGGCATTGACCAGGGTGTGATCGCGATTGCCCGTGCCTGGGTGCACGACCAGCCCGGCTGGCTTGTTGATGACGGCCAGATCGGCATCTTCGTACACGGCATCGAGCGGAATTGGCTCAGGCGCGACTGCTTCGGCGTTGGCATCGGGTGGGGGCGGCAGTGCCAATTTAACCGCTTCGCCGCCTTTCAGCTTCCAGCCTGCCTTGCCAGGTTGACCGTTGACGGTTACGTGGCCATCGCGAATCAGGGCCTGCACCTGCGAACGGGTCAGCCGGTCGCCCAGGTGGCTGGCGATCAGCTTGTCGAGGCGTTCGCCGCCGGTGGGCGCGCTGAACAGAATGTGTGCGGAGTCGGGGATCATGTGCGTCATTATACCTTGCCACCGCCGGTCGTTGACGGCCGTTGTGCTATACTGGCGATACAGATCAGTCAAGTTGGCAACGGGAGGTCAGTCTGGACACGATAACTATCGCGCGCGCCATTGTGGATGCGCTGGAAGACAAAAAGGCAGAAGATATTCTGCTGCTCGACCTGAGGCAAACCGGCCTCACCGGGCAGAAGGCCGAACACGGCGACTATACGATTACCGACTATTTCGTGATTGCGACGGGCAACAGTAACCGGCAAATCCGCGCCCTGGCCGACCACGTGGACGAGGCGATCAAGATCCTCTACGAGAAGAATCCGGCCGCTGTAGACGGCGAAGCGGATAGCGGCTGGGTGCTGATGGATTACGGCGACATCATCGTCCATATCATGAGCGCCGAAATGCGCGCCTTCTACGATCTCGAAGGGCTATACCGCCAGGCGGCGACGCTGCTGCATATTCAGTAGCCCCGGTTCAATCAGCGCAGGGACAACGGCAGGCGCTCCACACTCGGAGGAGCGCCTGTTGATTCCTGAAGCGGCCACAACTAACGATTTTCGAACACCCAGGGGTCGGTCGAGCGCTCCCACGGGGTCAGTTCAGCATCGCTGAACCACAGCGCCAGTTCGCGGGTCGAGCTTTCGACGCTGTCCGAGCCGTGTACCAGATTACGTCCGACTTCGAGGCCGAAATCGCCGCGAATCGAGCCAACATCCGATTCGGCGGGTTTGGTTTTGCCAATCGTATTGCGGGCGGCGGCCACCGCGTTCGTGCCTTCAAGTGCCAGGGCGACGACCGGGCCGGAGGTGATGTAGCTGACCAGCCCCTCGTAGAATGGCTTGCCCGCGTGCTCGGCATAGTGCGTTTGGGCCAGTTCACGCGAAACCTGCATGAACTTCATACCGGCGAGCTTGAGCCCGCGCTGCTCGAAACGTTTGATGATTTCGCCGGTCAGGCCGCGCTGTACGGCATCCGGCTTGATGATGATGAACGTCCGCTCCACGAGGGTGAACTCCTGATTTGGTTGGTCGGGAACGGCAGGTAGTATGCAGGAAAAGACCCCGGCGCGGCAAGGCCGGGGTACACAAAGCGCGAGATGGGCGGGTTGTGATCCACGCCCATCCCGCGTTGTGCCGGCCGAAGCATTTGAATAGCGCTCGGCTTACGGTGTGACGATGTTGAACCAGAACTCAAACGTATCAAGCAGGGCCATGAGTTCGGCCAGCTTCTCGCCACGGCCCGCAATCTGTACCCGGCCGCCGGCGATTTCCTGCTCGAAGCTGGTCGTGCCGAGGATGACCTCGTTCAATGTGGTCCGTGTCAGCGACAACGAAACATCGGCATTCACGTCCTGCCGGCCCATTGAGTGATTGAGCGCGCCGTTGGAGAGAAACAGCACCGCCTGCTCGCCGGTATCGGTGAGGGCGAAGTTGATGGTAATGCGCTTGCCGGCCGCCCGTGGTCCGTTGAGGCGCACCGCCAGATAATCGAAGAAGACATCAACGGGCATAGCGCGCACGGTGTCCGGGCTGGCGGCACTTGGCGTGGGTACCGCCTGAACTCCCTGACGCAGCTCTTGAGCGCCGGTCAGGTAGAAATTTCGCCACGGGCCGGACTCAGCCTGATAGCCCAACTGTTCGAAGGCGTCGGCCAGCAGTTCGCGCCCGGCCTGGTATTCCGGCTCGGCAAAAACGACATGCTTGAGCAGCTCGGCCACCCAGCGGTACTCGCCTCCGGCGTAAGCGGCCGAGGCCTGCTTGACGACCTCATCCGCTCCGCCCATCAGCGCGACGTATTTCTTTGCAGCGTCTTCGGGCGGCAGGGGATTGAGGTTGGACGGGTGGCCGTCGAACCAGCCCAGGTACTTGTTGTACAAGCCCTTGACGTTGTGATTGACCGAGCCGTAATAGCCGCGCATCGCCCAGTGTGACGCTAATTCGGGCGGGAACTCAACCATTTCGCCGATCTCGACCGGCGTGTACCCGTGATTGGCCAGGCGCAGCGTTTGATCGTTCAGAAAGCGGTAGCCATCGCGGCCTTTGGACAGCATTTCCAGAATACGCTCGCGCCCCCACGACGGCCAGTGGTGCATCCCGTACAGCACCTCAGCGTCTTCGCCCCAGCGGTCGAGCGAGGCATTCAAATACTTCGACCACGCCTGGGCGTTGCGCGTGGCTGCACCGCGCAGGGTGTAGGTGTTATGCATGGTGTGCGAGCAGTTCTCCGCCGCGGTCAGCGCCTTCAACTGGGGAATGTACCAGTGCATTTCGGCGGGCGCTTCGCTGTCGGGCGCGAGCAGGAACTCGAAATCCAGTCCGTCAATCGTCATCGCCTGGCCGGTTTCGGTGATCAGATGGGTTGGCGGAATCAGCGTCACCGTGCCACTGGACGTGGAGACGCCGAGGCCGGTGCCGACATTGCCGGCCGGGTTCGAGGGGAGCAGATTGCCATACATATAGGTGGCGCGGCGGCTCATGACGTTGCCTGCCAGCACGTTTTCGGCAAGGGCTGCTTCGAGGAAACCTTCGGGCGCGACCACGATCACTTTGCCCGCTTTTACGTCCGCCTCGTCCACCACACCCCGGATGCCGCCGTAGTGGTCGATATGGCTGTGCGAGATGAGTACGGCGACTACGGACCGGCGCGGGCGATGCTCGAAGTAGAGTTCGAGCGCGACCTTCGCTGTTTCGGCTGAAATGAGCGGGTCCACCACGATCAGCCCGCTGTCGCCTTCGATGAAGGTGATATTGGAGAGGTCGGCGTTGCGCACCTGATACAAGCGATCGACGACCTTGTACAGGCCGCCCTTGGTCACCAGTTGCGCCTGACGCCACAAGCTGGGGTTGACGGTGTCCGGGGCGGGCGCGTCATCAGTGATGAACCCGAAACGCTGCACATCCCACACGGCGCGGCCATCCTCGGCGCGAATGACACCCTCGTTGGGCAACGGCGCGATGAAGCCGCGGTTAGCTTCCTCGAAGTCCCGCACATCGTCAAATGGAAGGCTGCGCTGGAGGCTGCGCTGTGCCGCTAACGTCGTTGGTGTCGCTGCTTTGGGGCCAGGCATTGCAATCTCCTATTGAACCTGCTCGGCTGAAAAAGTGGCTGGAAAAAATCAATCCGGCTGGTAGAGCCGGTCTGTAAGAGCCTCCCACTACAGGTGGTTTAGTGCTTCCCTGTAGGTATCAAGCGCCCGCTGCAGCTTGCCGAGCCGCATGTAGCCGTCGCCCAGCACGCGGAACACCACCGGGTTATTGCGCTCCAGATGAGCGACGTGCGCCAGGTCGTCCACGCAGTCCTGCAGGCTGGTGCTGCTGCGGATGAGCGCCTCATACTCTTCCAGCGCACCGGCGATATCTCCGGACTGGCGGCGCTGGCGGGCGCTGATCAGGGCCGGAGGCGGCGCTTCCACGTAGCCGGGCGCGGATACCGGCTCGGCTGGCACTGACGGCGCGTCAATCACGAACTCCGGCGTCGGCGGCGCTTCTTCCAGCTCGAACGGCAGACCATCGTCCGCAGAAAAGTCCACCGGCTCGTTGAGCCAGGCTGGTATTTCGGATGAAGTCACCACATTATCCAGCTCGGCCAGCCATTCGGGAACATCGCCGGTTGAATCATATCCGGCCGCTTCGGCCTCGGCTGGCGCAGCGGTGGCCATCCATTCGGGAACCGGCTGCGGCTCGCCGGGCGGCAGTTCGGTTTCGGGTGGAAGCGGCTCATTGTTCAACACCGGCCCGGCAACTTCGACCGCCGCCAGACGATCTGGATCGCTGATGTTCTGGAGATACCAGTCGGGCGGTGAATCAACCGGGGCCATGCCCTCGGTATGCTCATGCTCAAGCGCTTCGACCCACGGATCGGTCATGTCTATGTTCAGCGGCTCACTCGCATCGCTGCTTTCCGGCTCAGCACCGGCGAAGATGCCCTGCAGAGCATCGGCCGCGCCGGAGTCGTCCTCCTGCAGCCAGTCGGGAATGGCCGGCACCGGTTGATCGAAGAGTGATTCGAGCGGCGGCGTGCCGGGTGGTGGCGCAGGCGGAGCGGGCGGCTGGTCAACCTGCACCTGTTCGAGCAGCCAATCCGGCAGGTCGGCAGGCACAGGAAGGTCTTCTTCTTCTTCGAGGCCCAACTCGTCCGGGCCGGGCGGCAGCGTTTCCGCGATGTCCACCTGATGCTCGAAGAAGGTGTGCATCTGTTCGGGCGTCACACGGCCTTCGCTGATGGCCCGCTTGATCTCCGTAATCTCCGCCCCGTCCGGCTCGCTGACCGGCACTTCCGGCACGCGGGTAGCGAGTACGCCTGCCTCGTCATAACCCTCAGCGGCGGCCAGCGAACCGAGGAAATCAGACGGATCGGCCGCTTTGGCCGAGGAACGCGGCGCGGGGGCGGTGTTGAACGAGAATGGCGTATAGGCGGGCGCTTCCGGCTCGCCCTTGAAGGCGCTCACATCGAAGTCGGCGCTGGTGGTCAATTCATCGCTGGGGGCGCCTTGGCGGCGGGCGAGGCTCTCCAGCCAGCGCAGCGACTCGCTGTCGTCATCATCCGCGGCTTGACTATTGGCGGAAACGCTCTCCAGATCGGGCGTAGCAGCCATCGCCTGCAGCCAGGCTGCCGGGTCGCTCTCGGCAGGTTCGGGCGTATCGTCACCCAACCCGGAGAGGTCGAGATTGAACAGACTGTCCTCGGTCTGCTGGGCCAGGCTCTCCAGCCAGGCCAGCGAACCCTGCGGTTCCGGGGCAGGCTTCGGCTGCGGCGGTTCAGCGGCGCGCGGCGCAGACCAGGCTGGCGTGACCGGGCGCGGAACCGGCGGCACAACGGGCCGAACCGGCGGAACAGCGGCCGGTGGCGGGGGTGTTGCCGGCGGCGGAGCAGGCGGGCGGACCTGCGGTGCAGGCACAACAGGCATGCTTACTACCGTATCATCGGCCGGGCTGCTGGCCCGTGACTCGCTGTATGGCACGTAACCCGGCTCGTCAATTACGACGGTATCTGGGTCGATTTCGGGGATATCGAGATCGGCGTCGGTCGTGAAACCCTCGGTTGCGCCTTGGCGCTTGGCGAGCGTTTCCATCCACGCCATGATCTCTTCTGGCGACATATTCTCGAAATCGGGCTGATCAACCATCCGCTTTTTCCCCTGCCGGCTGCACGGCGGTTGTCAATTCTGATAGGCGGGCTGCGATGGATCGTCGCTCGGCCAGTCCGCGAAGTCGTCGTCATCGCCGCTGCTGCCATTGGCCTGCCGGTACCATGCGGGCAGGCTGCGGAACACGAAGCGGGGCTGCTCGAATTCGGCTTCGCTCACCATTTCAGCCGGAGCCGTTTCCATTTCTTCCTGTTCGACCAGGTCAATCACCCAGGCATACTCGCTGCGCGCGCCGAGGGTTTCATCGAATGCCGCGCCGAACTCCGCCTCGACTGGCTCGTCCTCAGCCGATTCGAAGTCCATGTCGAGGCCGGGAACCATCGCGTTGAGCCAGTCGGGCGCGTTGGTGGCCGGCGCGATGATGGTCTCCTCGGCGATCTCGACGTCTGGCAGTTCGTCCAACTCGTCCGCCGCGAGCACCGGCGCTTCTGCGTCGTCCGGCCACTCGGCTGACAGCCACTCCTCGTCCAGTTCATCCAGCACTGCATCGCCCGGCGCGGTTTCTGTCTCTTCGCCTGAAGCGACGGCCAGAACGCCGAGCGCGGCCGCGCCAGCTACCAGCGCGCCTTCCTCGGCTCCGAAGCCGGCCTCTTCACTGACTGGCTCCGCCGTTTCGTCCAGCAATTCCGGTTCAGCCAGCGCCACAACCGTCTCAACGGCGGGCAGTTCAGCGGCCGTTTCTTCCGGCCCGGGCTGCCACTCGGCGGCTTCAGCCTCGGCGGGGGCCAGCAATGCTTCGTCCACGAACCAGTCGCCCGAACCAGCGGACACGAGGCTGCCGTCATCAGGAACGGGCGCTTCGGCCGCCAGTGCGCCATCCACGAACCAGTCGTCCGGCGCGGTGGGCAATTCAACTTCCGGCGGCAGATCGGCAATGCCCACCGTCGGTGGGGCGATTCGTGACAACTCGGCCTGTTCCGGCTCGCCCCAGTCGGGGGTCTCCGGCTCGGATATTTCCTCGCCAAGTGCTGCCACTACGGGCTGCTCCTCGTTTTCGGTACTCACGCCGGCCAGCCATTCCGGCTGAGGCTCGGCCTCAATGACGACCGCCGCAGCCAGTTCTTCGTCACCGGTCATCCCGTCATCCAGCATGACCGCTTCGTACTCTGCGGCTGGCTCGGCCACCTCGAATGCGGCAGGCAGTTCCTCGACGGATACCGGTACTTCCTCATCCCATCCTTCAACCACCAGGGATGCTTCCTCGCCGGATGCAGATGCTTCTTCACCCCACTCATTGACCGCTGCGGCCGCTAGTGCTATCCCAGCCACCCCGGCCACAGCAGGCCCGGCTGCCAGCCAATCGGTTTCTGCTTCTTCGACAGCCGCGACCGGCGTCTCATCGAACGGCAGAGGCTCATAGCTATCGGAGGTGGCTGCCGCTTCGGCCACCAGTGCGTCCTCTCCAGTGAACTCAGACTGATTAGCGTCAATCTGGGCCAGCGCTTGCGATTCGAGCGCATCCAGCCAGTCGGGCACATCAGCCTGTGCAGCCAGCACGGCTTCATCCAGTTCGGGGGCGGCGCTGGCTTCCTGTATTGCTGGTTCGTTGAGCGACGCCAGCCAGTCGAGTTCGTCGTCAGACGGAATGGCGGCAGCATCAGGCTGGTTGCTGCCAGACATGCCGGCCGCCACCATACCGGCCGCTTCGGGCGCGGCGTTCACCAGCCAATCAGGCAAGCCCGCATCACCGGCATCCGCGCCCGTTTCCGGCGCTGCGGTGGCCTCGGCCAGCCATTCGCTGCCTGTTTCGCCCACAACCGCATCGAGATCGGCGCGCAGGTTACCGGGGCTGAACTCTGTCAACCAGTCCGCAGCCTCTTCCTCCGGCGAATGATCGTCCGCTGCTGCTGGGGTGCGTTCGGGGTCGTTCGTCATCGCTACTCCGATTTCATTCAACCAGCCAGGCGAGGCTTCGTCGTGTTCCAGGTTCGTAGCGGGAGCGCTGAATTCGGCCATCCAGCCGTCCAGTTCCTCGCTGGAAAGTATCGGGGGCTGCTCAGACAGCGGGGCAGCTGAAGGATCGCCCAGCCGGGATGTCAGCCCGCGCAGTGATGTGGTTGGTACAGGGGCGAGATCTTCGCCCAACAGGGTGGGCGTTTCGCCGGCGAACGCGTTGATGTCCACGGCGTTCGGGTCCCATTCCTCGCCCTGCCAATCTTCGCCCAGTACCGGTACTGCCGCTTGTTCCGGCGCGCTTTCGGCTTCGGTGACGCTGTCATAGGCGTTCAGCCAGGCCATCGGATCCAGGTCGTCGGTGGATGCCCCGGCCGGAAATTCAGTGCCGGTCTCCAGGCTGAAATCCGGTGCCTCGTCTTCGATTAATTCGACGCCGGACTCGCGCAGCCACGCCATCGCGTCCTCGCCATGGGCCAGCGGATCGGGCGTGAACGAGTCGCGGAGGGGCGGAAGGGGAGATGTCGCGCCAATGGCCGGTACCGGCGAATAACCAGCCGCATCCTCAGCGAAGGGAGGAACTGACGCAGCGCTGAAGCTGTCTGGCGTGTAGGGAACAAAGTCATTCAGGCCGGGCGTCACCGCGTTGGTGGCTGATTCATCAAACAGGTTCACCTCTTCGGCAGGCGTATCGAACATGGCGGTGACGGAGTAGTTCTCCACTTCATCGAGACGTGGCTCACCCAGGAGGGTGGTGGGCATGTTGAGGAGCGTGTCCAGATCCGGGTCGCCGGGCGAGTCCTCATCGGCGACCAGCGCGGCGGCCAGCACGGCTGCACTCGGCCCCACAGCTTGCGGAACAACCTGCGTCGGGGACTCTTCGGCTGAACCCGCCGCATCCGGCAACATCGGCGGCCCTTCCAGTGAAGGCTCGGCGCTGCCCATGTTCAACATGCCGCTTTTCCAGTCCGGCGAGGTCTGACCGCTCACAGGGCTGACTTCACCTGCCGGGATACCCTTGACCCAATCCGGCTCGATACGCGCTACATCCGACTGCGCGGTGTGCTGATAGTTCAGCGGTTCAATGGTGAACGCGCCCGGCTCAACCGAACGGCCGGTGATGACTTCGACCGCCAGATAGGGTTCAAGCGATTCCAGGCGGTTCAGATAGGGGCGGGCATCAGACGGCCGGCCAACCTCCAGCCATAGTTGGGCCAGAAGCGTATTGGCCGTAATGCAGTCCGGCAGCGAATCGAGCACATCGGTGGCGATTTCGGCCCCGCCGACGTGGTCGCCGCTTGTCCAAAGGGCCTCGGCCAGCAGCAAGCGCTGGTCTACACGGTCAGGCTGCCGTTCCAGCGAATCGCGCAGCGTGGCGATGGCCTGGTCGTAGTTGTGCTTCTGCATGGCCTGCCGGGCCAGCGTCAGCGCGGTCAGGCCGTGCCGCGGCGGGCCTTCGTTGCGGTAGGTGCGATACAGTGCCGCCAGCAGGCTGGTGGTCGCATCACGGTTGACCTCCACCTCCAGCGCGCGTTCGGCATGCCAGATCGCTTCATCGCCGCGCCTGCGCCGGTCGTAAAGGTCGGCCAATCCAAGATGAGCGATCAGATCGGTGGGATAAGCGCCAAGCACACGGCGGAAGGCGGCTTCCGCTTCATCGTATTGGCCCTTGAGCAGAAGCGCCCGGCCAAGCAGCCGGAAAGCGGCGACGCATCGGGGGTAGCGGCCGAGAATATGGCGGCTGTGATACGACGCTTCATCGGCCGCGCCCGCGTTGATCTGGCCCTCGATTAGCGCGATGTAGTCGTGGAGGGGGATTTCAGCCATGCTGTATCCTGCCGCGCGGGCTGCGTGGAACAAACATGAAGATAGCATAACACCTTTTTTCTTTCAAAACCGTTGCTTTCCCGTGCGTGATGAACGATTCGAGGCCGCCCGGAATTGTGCATGTCTTGCTTGCCGATTATAGGGAGCGCGCTAAACTCAGGTGCAGGCATTCCACATCAGGAGGAACGCATGACTCGTAAAGTCAGTCTCGCCGTCGTGATTGTAACCGTGATGGTTGCGCTCACCCTCGTGCCCGTTTTCGCGCAGGATGAATTCGTATTTGGCATGGTCTTTGTCGGCCCCGAAAACGACCGGGGGTGGAGCCAGGCACAGTATGAGGGGGGCCAGTATATCGAGCAGAATTTGCCCGGTTCGCGAATGGTGTTCTTTCCGAGCCTGAATACCGCCGATAACCCCGAAACCACGCTGATGGACGTGGCCCAGAACATGGTGGACGAGGGCGCAAAGGTCATCTTCACGACCTCGGACGCTTTCGAGGAAGATACCGACGCCGTGGCCGAAGCGGTCCCCGATGTCGTCTTCATCAACACCTCAGGCGACAATGTCTTGACGGGCGAAGCGCCGGCCAACGTTGGTAACGTGATGGGGCAGATGGAGTGGGGCAAGCTAATCGCTGGCTGTGCAGCAGGCCTGACCACCGAAACCGGCAAAATTGGCTATCTTGGCCCGCTGATCAATGGTGAAACGCGCCGCTTCGCCGCCTCGGCTTACCTCGGCGCGCGCTACTGCTACGGCCTTAAGGGCGGCAATCCGGATGACCTCCAGTTCACGGTGACGTGGATCGGCTTCTGGTTCAATATCCCCGGCGTCACGCTGGATCCGACCGAGGAAGTCAACACCCTCTACGATACCGGCGCGGATGTTGTCCTCTCGGGTATTGACACCGCTCAGGCGATTGAAATCGCCGGCCAGCGCGTCGCCAATGGTGAGCGCGTTTGGGCGATCCCGTATGACTTCGTGGGCAGCTGCGATATCGCCCCCGACGCCTGCCTCGGCGTGCCCTTCTTCCACTGGGGCCCCGCCTATCTGGCAGTGGCACAGGCTGTACAGGACGGCTCCTGGTCACCGTCGTGGGATTGGGTCTCCCCCGACTGGGCCGATATCAACTCCGATCAGTCCATCGTGGGCTTCCTCCAGGGCGCTGGCCTGAGCGACGAGAACAAGGCGGCCCTTAATGGCGTCATCGCGGATTTGGCAGGCTACGCCACCAATCCATTCGTGCCGGATAGCTTCGCGCTGTGGGCTGGCCCGCTCAACCTGCAGGATGGCACGGAACTGGCCGCCGCCGGCCAACTGGTGGACCCGCTGGATGTGTGGTACCTGCCCCAGCTTCTGCAGGGAATGGTTGGCGCGAGCGAATAGCTCGCTCATGCCAATCGGTTCTCGCGCCAGCACGGCAAATTTGTAGTGCACTTCGGGAGAGGGGTGTCCACTGAGTGGGCGCCCCTTTCTCATTCGTTGAGCCGCACCTCAACACAAGAAAGCGCGCCCGATGGAAATAACGCTTCGGCATATTGACAAACGATTTGGCAAGGTTCATGCCAACGCCGATATCAGCGTGACCTTTAGCGAAGGGAAGATCTACGGCGTACTGGGTGAAAACGGCGCCGGTAAGTCCACCCTTATGAAGATTCTGGCGGGTTTTCAGCCTGCCGATCAGGGCGAGATTGTGGTGGATGGAAAACCGCGTGAAGCCCGCCTGCACTTCGGCCCGACCGAATCAATCCGCAGCGGGATCGGCATGTTGCAGCAAGATCCGCTCGATATCGCTTCGTTCACCGTCATCGAGGACTTTGTTTACGGGAGCGGCGCGAGGCTGACGATGGGCCTGCGCGAAGCGAGGAAGGCCCTCAAGATTCAGTGCCAGCGCTTCGGCTTCGACCTCGATCAGGAAAGTCCCGTCTCTCATCTCACCATTGGCCAGCGGCAGCAGCTTGAAATCGTTCGCCTGCTGGCGTTGGGCGTGCGCGTCCTCATCCTCGACGAGCCGACGACGGGCATCTCTGCCGAGCAGAAGGAAACGTTGTTTTCAACGCTGGGCCTTCTCGCCCATCAGGAGGGGATGACCATCCTCCTCGTCTCGCACAAACTGGAAGATGTGGTTGCCCTGTGCGACCGGGTGGTCGTGCTGCGCGCCGGGCAAGTCGTTGGCGAACGTGAGATGCCGGCGACGACCAGCGAACTCGTTAAAATGATGTTCGCCGAGGAGCTGCCGCCACAATCGCGCCAGGCAGTCACGCTTGGCAAGAAGCGGGTGGCGCTCGAAGATGTCGCGCTGCGCGGCCGTCGCGTCAGCCTTGAGGGCCTGCATCTGTCGCTGAGTTCGGGGGAAGTCGTCGGTCTGGCCGGTTTGGATGGCAGTGGACAAGATTTGGTGCTGCGCGCGGCGGCCGGTGTGATTCGTACCGCGCGCGGGCGCGTGACCGTGGATGGCCGCGACATGACCGGCAAGTCCTATCGTCAGTTCCGTCAAGCGGGGGTCGCATTTGCAGCGGCCGGCCGCTTGGAGGAAGGCCTGATCGCGGGGTTGACACTGACTGAACATGTCGCGCTCGGTATGCCGGGGGCGCTCGTCAAGTGGCGGGCCGCCGAAGCCGATACCAGCGAGCGCCTTCAGCGCTTCAATGTGCGCGGCCGGCCCGAGTCGCAGGTCCAGCAGCTATCCGGCGGCAACCAGCAGCGCTTTCTGATGGCGATTATGCCGGCCAATTTGGCTCTGTTGGCGGTCGAACAACCCACCCGCGGCCTCGATGTCGATTCGGCCCGCTGGGTGTGGACGCAAATTCTGGCGCGCAGGGCCAGCGGGACGGCGGTCCTGTTCTCTTCGCCCGATCTGGACGAAATCATCCAGTACAGCGACCGGGTCATCGTCTTCTTCGCGGGGCGCTTCATCGAGCTTGCCGACCTGAGCGGCGTGAGCATTGATGACCTCGGCCACTTGATTGGCGGCCAGTTTGAGCAGGCCAATCATGCGTAGCCATCGTCTCATCAGCGCAACCTTCATCGTCCTTCCTGTCGTCGTCGCCGTGCTGTTCACCTCGCTGCTCGTCATGCTGGTGGGCAACGAGCCGGGCGAAGTGTTCCAAACGGTGTGGATGGGTGCATTCCGTAACAGCAACGCGCTGGCGGCCGTCGTCAACTTCTGGAGACCGCTGGTGATGGTCAGCATGGGCCTCGTCATCACCTTCACCGCCGGGCTGTGGAATATCGGCGTGGAAGGGCAGATGATGATGGGCGCGGTCTTCGCCAGTTGGGCGGCGCGTTCGTTGGCGTTGCCGCATCCCATTCAGATCAGTGCCGAGATTGCCGCCGCTGCATTAGGCGGGGCGCTGTGGGCGGGGCTGGCTGGCGTGCTGAAGACCCGGCTCGGTGTCAACGAAATATTCGGCGGCGTTGGGCTCAACGCGCTCGCCAATTTGCTGGCGATCTATCTGATTTCCGGGCCGTGGCAGCCCCCGGAAGGTGGCAGCGCCCATTCAACCACGCCTTTTCCCGCCAACTCTCTGCTTCAGCCCGCATCAACCGAGTTCCCGGTCAGCATGGTGGCGCTGGGGCTGGCCTTCGCCTCGATCATCGGCGTGACGCTGGCGCTGCGTGGAACCCGCTGGGGATTGCAACTCAAGGCGACGGGCAAGAGCTCCGCGTCGGCGCGGTTGATGGGCGTGCCCACCACGCGCAGCGTGATTTCCGCCATGATGGTCTGCGGCATGCTGGCCGGGCTGGCCGGCTCGTATCGCGTCCTGTTCACCTATGAAAGCCTGCGGCCGCTGGTTTCGGGTGGTATCGGTTTCCTCGGCCTGCTGGTCGTGCTACTGGCCGGCATTCGTGCCTTATGGACGCCGTTCATCGCTTTCGCCTTTGCAGCCATTATGGCGGGTAGCACCCGGCTGCGGGTTTCACTGCAGCTCGATGCCTCCTTGGCGGGCGTGCTGCAAGGGGCGCTGGTGCTCCTTGTGTTACTGTCGAACGGCCTGCGCGGGCGTGTGGTGGAATGGAGCGACCGCCGGGCAGCTAAACAAGCGGCTTCTGTGAGCGAAACGGCTTCTCCGGGAGCGAGACATGAATAACGAACTGCTCAACATTCTCAACAGCACGGTCGCCAATGCCACCCCGCTCGTGATCGCTGCGATTGGCGAAACGCTCAACGAACGCGCGGGCGTCGTCAATCTGTCACTCGATGGGTCGCTGGCTCTGGCGGCGATGACCGGTTTCGTGGTGGGCGTGACGACGGGCAGCGCCGGGCTTGGTTTTCTGGCGGCCGCCATTGTTGGGGCGTTGGTCGCGCTACTGATCGTCGTGGCCGACATTCAATTGAAACAGGATCAGATCGCGGTGGGTTTCGTGCTGACCCTGCTGCTGGCCGACATCGCCCAGTTCCTGGGGCAGGAATACGCCGGCATGCCGAGCAACCCGCTGTCGCCTGTGCGCATCCCTGGCGTGGCAGATATCCCCATCATCGGCCCGATTTTCTTCAATCACTCCGTCATCGTCTATTTCAGTTACGTGCTGATCATCGTAACCTGGCTGATGATGTTCCATTCGCGGCCAGGCCTGGCTCAGCGCGCGGTGGGCGAACGGCCTGCAACGGCCTTTGCGCGCGGTACGCGGGTGAACCGGCAGCGCTTGTTCTACACAGTGCTGGGTGGCCTGCTGATCGGCATTGCCGGCGCTTCGTACTCGCTCGCCATCAAGCCCGGCTGGTCAAACCCGCCCGCCATGCGCGGCGACGGCTGGATCGCGCTGGCCATCGTTATTTTTGGCGGCTGGCATCCATTCCGAGTCGCGCTGGGGGCGTACCTGTTTGCCTTGCTGCGTGCGCTGTCATCGGCCATTCAACGCAGCCCGGACATTCAGATACCGCTGGTGCTGCTGAATATGCTGCCATGGCTGCTGATGATCGGCACACTGATTCTGGTGAGCAGCGGGGTAATTGACCGCCTGCTGCGCGTAATGCCGCGCCCGGCCCAGCGCTGGAGCCGTAACTTCCTGCGCTCTGATCCACCTGCTGCGCTCGGCACCCGCTTCGACCCGGATTAGGTGATTTGCAATGCTGTGCCGCCAGTATAATAGCGGTTAGGGATTGCGCAAAAGGCGGGCGTATGGAAGGTTCCCGGACTGACCGCATCGTCAGTATCACGCTCGGGGCGATTGCCGGCATCGCGATTGGTATCTCCATCCTCGACGTGCTGGGGGTGTTTCCGGGCTGGGCGACCAAACTCACGCCGCTCTTCGTGGGCCTGCTGCTGCTGTACGTGGTGCTCGAACGCGAGCGGGTCGAGGGTTTGAAATACATCATCCGCCGGCTGGACAAGAACCTCGACAAGCTGCGCGAGGAACTTCAGCGCGGGCGCTTTGGCGGGCCAGCCGAGGAAGTCCCCATGCCGGTGCCGGGCAAGCCGGACAGCTATCGGGCGATTCCGTGGAAGGGCATGGTCTTCCGCTCGAAAACCGAGCTGCGCGTGGCCAAGGCCCTCGACCATGCCGGCGTGATCTTCCTGCCCCCCACTAAGGTTCGGCTGACCGTAGGCAATGATCGCCAGAGCCGCGAGATAGACTTTCTCGTATACCACGCCGGGCGGTGGGGCGTGCTGGAAGTGGATGGCCCCTGGCACACGGCTGCCAGTGACGAATCGCGCGATACCAACCTGCGCGCCAACGGGCTAACCTGCATCCAGCGCTTTGATGCCGAGCGTGCCTACCACGAATCGGCCGCCGTCGTCACCACCTTCCTGGCTTTCCTCGAAGCGTGTGGCCCGACGGCAGGAAGCTGAACGCGGCTAATTCCCCTCCATAGCAGCCAGACGTTCGCCAGCCTCCTGAGCGGCGGCCAGCGGCGCGACATCCTCCCACGTCAGCACCCAGTCATACTCCTGCCGGGCCGCTTCCGGTTGGTCGAGCGCCTCGAAGATCATCCCGCGCACGAGATGCCGCGCCGGCGTGTCGCCGGCTGCCAGCGCCTGATCGATGAAACCGAGCGCCGTGTCCGGGTCGCCCGCGCCGAGGTGCGCCCGCGCAAGCAGTTCGACCAATAGCGGGCGCTGCGCTGAGTTCAGCCCCGACTCCGCATCGGTCAGCGGCGCGAGAAGATTCAGCGCCTGCCGGTAGGGAGCGCCCGTCTCCGACTCGGCGCCGTCCATGAGAATGCGCGCCGCCCATATGGCAAGCTCGGAAGCTGGAATGGCCGGGCTGCCAGCCAGCGCCTCGGCATCCGATTGGGCGGTGCCGTAGCTGCCAGCATTGTAAGCGGCGATCATCCGCCGGGCCCGCGTGGCGTCATCATCCTGCACAGCCAGCGCACTGGTCAGGTCTTCGCGGGCGCGGCCCCACTGCTGGTGCGCTTCGAGCAGCGAGGCGCGGGCAAGCAGGGCATCGCGGCTGGCGGCAGGGTCATCACCAGTCAGCGCCTGTGAATAGGCCAGCAGTGCCAGTTGGTCATTCCCTTCGGCGCGGCGGGCGTCGCCCAGCAGCCGCCAAGCCTCGGCGCTGCCGGGGACGTAGTACAGGTAATCCTGCGCCTGCAGCACTGCTCGCCCCGCTTGATCCTGCGCCAAAGATACAGCGATCCGCAGTTGGTGCGCGGCTTCGGTGCGCGGGTCTACATACAGGGCCAACGCGGCCTGGGCATCGGCCAGATCGTAATCGCGCTGGTCGAAGTAGACGCGGCCCTTCTCAACCAGCAGTTCCACATTCGACGGCAGTCGGCGCTGTTCGAGGCCCTGGTTGAGGGCTTCGATGGCGTCGTCATACTGCCGGTTCTGGCGCAGTATCCGTGCGAGGATGATGTATGGCCGGGCCAGCAAGGCATCACCCGCGCCCGCGTCGTCCAGCCCGATGGCGGCTGAGGCCTGCGCGACCGCTTCCTCGAACAACTCGCGCGAGCGGGTGCGTTCGCCGGCCGCCAGCGCCTGCTGACCTTCGCCCCACGCTAATTGCGCTTCTGCGCTGGCCAGCAGCGCGCGCTCGGTGGGCGTATTGCGCTCGGTGATGCGCTCCTGCGCCTCATCCAGCAGTGCGCGGGCCTCGGCCCATTCGCCCTGTTCAATCAGCGCCACCGCTTCGTAATAGTAAGGCTGGGCCTTGAACTCACTGTCCGTCAGGCGGCGTTCAGCGGACAGGGTCGGCAGCGCCCCCGCATAGTCGCCCCGATCCAGCGCCACAATTGCCTGTTCCAGCGGCTTGTCCAGCACAACCGGATAGATGGCGGTCGCCTGCGGCAGATTGTACAGGTCGGCCCCGGCGACGAAGACCGGCGGAACCGGCGTTTCGGTGGCCAGGCGGCGGGGCGCAGGGGAAGGAGTCGGCGTCAGGCCCGGAGTTGGCGTGAAGGTCGGTGTCGGCGTTGGCGACGGCGTGGCCGTTGGCGCGAAAACGACCGAGCGAATGCCGTCATTGGTCGTCACCAGCAGAACGCCAGCGATCAACAGTATGGCCAGCGCCGCGATGATGACCCCGCCCACCTGGGCGCGCAGCTTGTGGATGTCGCTTTCGCCGGCGCGGCCGCGTGTTTTGTGCGCCCACTGAATGTCCGGGGCAGCCTGCGCGGCGGATGTGGCGTTGAGCAGCGCGTCGGCTTGCTGCTGGGCGGCGCTGACTGCCTCGGCGGAGGGCATCGGAACGCCGCCCGCTTGCTCGGCCGCGCCCGGCTCAGCGCTGAAAGACTGAGCAGATGAGCCACTGGCCGCAGGCTGATCGGCCAGGTAGTGCGGGAGCGATGCTGTGCCAGACGGCGCGGGTTCAGTGGGCGGGGTTTGCGCCCCGGTCAGCGAATCGAGGGCCTGGCGCGCGGTGGCGTTATCTGGATTAATCTCCAACAGCTTCTGCAGCGCGAAAATCCGCTCGCGCTGGTCCCGCGCGACGCTGGCCAGCCACATCCAGGCAGCCTCGTTGCCGGGCTCAAGCCGGATCGCCTGCTGCAAGAGAGAGCGAGCTTGCTCCTTCTGCCCCGCCTTGGCCGCCAGGATCCCCTGCTGTCTCAGCGCGCGCGCTTCTTCACTGGCCACTGATTTGGCTCCTCGCCCTCACGTGGCGGGCCTTTACGCTTTTTGCCGCCGCTTCGATTGTACAGCACAGGCAGGGCCGCGAAGAAAAAAGACAGCGGGGTTGCCCAACCGGGCAACCCCGCTGCATAGTCATACGGGTCTGGCGCTTACTGGCCAGCGTTGATGATGCGGCCTTCAATCTGCGGATTGATCGGGGTGTTGGCCGCGATGTAATCCGCCAGTACCTGGTCAAGCGGGCGGCCGAAGTCGTAGGCGTTGACGGCGTTCTCGCCGAAGACCGAGTAGCCGTCACCGCCCCGGCGCATGAAGTCGTTGCTGACCAGCGAATAGGTCGCGGCCGGGTCAAGCGGGCTGAACGTGCCGTTTTCGCCCAATACCTCAACGCTAACGATGCGGCTGCCAGCTTCAGCAGCTGGGTTCCACGTGTAGCGAATGCCCGACACCTGCGGGAAGCGCCCCGCACCGTTCTCAACCTGGCTCACGCCGTTTTCGAGCGCCAGCACGACATCGGCGCCCGTCAGTTGGAAGGTGGACTCCAGATTGCCGAACGGCAGCACGGTCAGCACGTCGCCGAGCGTCACCGTCTGCGGGGTATCCAGCGCGACATCGGCGGGGGTTTCAACGCCAACGGGGATACTGCTACGAATGCCGCCGCCGTTGGTGATGGCGATCTGCGCGCCGGTTTCGGCCCGCATCGCGTCGGTGATCAGGTCGCCGAGGTTGCATTCCTGCACGCGGCATACGGCACGATCACCCACCAGGAACACGGCGCTTTCGCCCACTGCCGTCGCCTTCAGCGCGTCAATTGGCGCGGCCAGTTCGGTCAACACCGCTTCAACCGCCGGGTCAGGGGTGATGAAACGCGACATGAAGATCGTGTCGCCGCCCCAGTCAGAAAGTAGGCCATCAGCGTCGAATTCGACATCGAGGCGGCCGAGATACAGCGTGTTGCCGCCGCCCGCCTGCACGATCACGACGGGTTCACCTGAAGCGCTGGTGGCTTCGGCGGGATAGGGGTATTCGGCGGCGGTGAAGGCGTTGCCGAGCAGGGTATGGCTGTGGCCGCCCACGATCACGTCCACGCCCGAAATCTGTGTGGCCAGGTCAACATCCACGCCATAGCCGAGGTGGGTGAGCAGGACGATCTTGTTGACGCCCTGCGCGGTCAGTTCGTCCACCACGGCCTGCACGTCGGCGGCATAGGCATCAGAGAACGTGACGCCTTCGCCCGGTGACGACAGAATGGGAGTTTCGGCGGTGGTCAGGCCGATCACGCCGACCTGCTGCCCGTTCACATCTAGGATGGCATAGGGCATCAGTTTGCCAGAGAGCGGGTTGCCATCAGCGACGGAAATGTTGGCGCTGACGACCGGGAAATTGAGCGCATCAATAAAGGCGGCCAGCGTATCGGGCCCGTCATCGAACTCATGATTGCCAGGTGTCATCGCCTGGTAGCCCAGCATGTTCATGAGCTGCGCGTTGTCCTGGCCGCGGTACTGCTGGTGGTAGAGCGACCCCGTGAAGCGGTCGCCGCCATCCACCAGAATGGCGTTGTCCACCGCGGCGCGAATCTGGGCAATCACCGCAGCCTGGCGGGCGATGCCGCCATCGCCGGCGCTGTTCGGGTCATGCTGAGCGTGTTCGTCGTTAGTATGAATGATGGTGAGGTCGAAGCTTTCGCCGTCTTGCGCGATCACGGCGCTGGTGGCAAAGACGATCACCGCCAGCAGCATCAGAACAAACAACCACTTCCTGCTCATCGAAGCACTCCTTCGCAAATGCGATACGCTCTTTTAAGCATACCGCAAAGGAGATTTCTGCATCCAGCGCTGCATGTGAAGATCTGATGGAGGGGCGGTTAAGAAGTGAAAGGTTGCAGTTAAGGGCCGGGGGTGAGGGCAATTTCCCCCACCTATACCGGCGGCCAGGGGTAGTTCTGGCCGGGTCCGGGCCGTGGGAAAGTCCCCGTCTTGAGCAGGCGGCGGATGCGGGTGGCAAGAGCGGCGATCTCGTCTGCCGATAGCAGCGTGGCGAGCTCCTGCCGGTAAGAGCTAGCGGTGGCGATGCTGGCTTCGAGGGCCGACAGGTCATCCAGCAGCGGCGCGAGGATCGGCTGCCCGGCGAAATCCCAGATCACCGTTCGCAGCTTGTGCTCGGCGTGAAAAGTCAGGCCGTGGTCAATGCCCCACACGCGGCCCGTCGCATCCAGCAGGCAGTGGCCACCCTTGCGGTCAGCATTGTTCGCCACCACATCGAACAGCGACAGGCGGATGAGTTGCGGCGCGAACGTCTCATCCAGTGTGAAGTAGTGTTGTTCGGGGTCATGTTCGACAAAGAACTGAAGCGAACCAATCCCGCGCGGGCCTTCGCGCAGCACCGTTGGCGGAACAAGGCTCCACCCCAGCGCCTCGGAGGTCAACCAGGCGGCGCGTTCGCGCAGGCACAGCGTGCCATCGGGAAAGTCCCATAGCGGGCGCTCGCCCCGGCGCGGCTTGTAGATGGCGCTTAGTTCCGTGTCATCCAGGCAGATGGTGACGAGAAAGGTGTAGTTTGAGCTCCAGCGCAGCAGCCCGGTTTCTTCCGCGAAGGTGCCGCGTTCGAGGATTTTGAGGATCTGCCCGGCCGTGAGCGGCTGGCTATCGCCCGGCGGGGGCGGCGAATCTGGCGTCACGCTACGTCCAGTAGTAAATCAACCGGCCGTTCTGGCGGGGGTCGGGGCGGCCGGCCGCGACGGATTGTGTGGCGCGTTCACCGAGCGCGCGCAGTTGCGCCCGCGTACACCAGATGCGGGCAACGGCCGAGCTGGACGGCTGTTCCTCGCCATCCTCATCCTCGTCCCTCTCCTCAAGGCCACTCAGGAAATCCAGGCCGGGAATGCCATCGTCTTCCCCGCCTTCCTCATCGTCGTCCGAATCATTGCTGGTCATGGCCTGGGCCACGAGTACGATCATGTCGCGGTCCTCGTCATAGCCCAGGCCCATCTGAGCGACGCGGAAGCGCGGAGTGATCGGCTCGCGCAGATCCAGACTTCCGCTCGGAGCGATCTCGCCGGAATCTGGATAGCGCGTATCGAGGTCCTGCAGCAGTTCTTCGATCGCATCGCCCAGCGCGCGCGCCTGTTCCTTCTCCAGGATGAGCGAGAGCAGCACCTCGCCGCTGGCAGCCTGAAGGTAGAAGACGCGCCGCCCCTTCGGCCCAACGGTACCGAGCGTGAGAAACTCTGCCGGGTTCAGTTCGATCTCGAAATCAGCCATGGCCGTGTTCGTCTTATGCCTTGGGTGAAGCCGTGCCCGATGAACGGGGGGCGTAGTGGGCCAGATGTGCGGTGTCGTTTATGCCGTCCACATAAGGGCGGCCAAATGACAGATTGACCGTGCTGATGGATGCTGGAGCCACGACGATACGCTGAAACTGATCGAGGTGCATTCCCAGATAATGGGCGATCACCATCTTGATCAGGTCCGCATGGCTCACGACCGCGATTACGTCTTTCGGATGAGCGGCCACCAGCGCCTCGACCGCCTCGATGGCGCGCTGTTGCACGCCGCGCATGGTTTCGCCGCCCGGAAAGCTGGCGCGGGACGGCGTCTGTTGAACGAGCTGCCACATCTTGCGCCCCTGTAACTCGCGAATGGCCATGCCCTCCCATTCACCGTAGCGCACCTCGGCGATGCCATCGTGTACGCGGATGGTCAGCGCGGGATGATGGGCAGCCACCGCCTGCGCCGTCTCCATCGTCCGCTCCAGCGGACTGGAGTAGATAGCCGCCAGCGGCGCGTCGGCCAGCCGCACGCCAAGCGCCTCGGCCTGAGCGCGGCCTTCGTCGTTGAGATGGACTTCGGGAGTCCAGCCTGCCAGCCGCCCCGTTTTGACGAAATCGTTGACGGCGTGGCGGATAAGGAGTACCTGTGTCATCGAATCACAGACCTGTGCGACGGGTCACAACTTCGCGGGATGATAGCACATCGCTCAGGCGGCTGCATGTTCTCTGAATCCTCGCTCATCCGCTCAATAGC
>JAEURB010000435.1 GCA_016788435.1 Anaerolineae bacterium
GCGCCTCGCTTGCGAGAGGAGGGCGCGTCAGTCTGCTCGGGTCATCCATCCTTCTGGGGGAACGCGCTGATGAGCGACACAGAGTCGTTGGTCGTGGTGACCGGCCTCGCGAAAAGCTTCAGCCGCTTGGGCGGCGAACCATTCTTTGCCGTCAATGGCGTCTCTTTCGACATTCGCAAAGGGGAGATCTTCAGCCTGCTCGGGCCGAACGGCGCGGGCAAGACGACCACGATCTCGATGATCAGCGGCCTGCTCACGCCGACGCGGGGCGACGCGACGATTGGCGGCCACTCGATCACGAAGCAGCCGATGGAAGCCAAGCGACTGCTCGGCACCGTGCCGCAGGAGATCGCGCTTTATCCACAGCTTTCGGCGCGCCAGAACCTCGAATTCTTCGGCAGGATGTACGCCCTGAACGGGGTCGTGCTGCGCAAGCGCGTGGACGAGATACTCGATTTCACCGGCCTCACCGACCGCCAGAAGGACAAAGTTGAAACCTTCTCGGGCGGCATGAAGCGGCGCGTCAACATCGGGGTGGGTTTGCTCAACCGCCCTCAGCTTTTGTACATGGACGAGCCGACGGTGGGCATCGATCCGCAGAACCGCCGCCGCGTGCTGGATACCGTGCTGCGTCTGCGCGACGAAGGCGGTACGACCGTCCTCTATACCTCGCACCTGATGGAAGAAGTGCAGGAAATCAGCGACCGCGTCGCGATTGTGGACCACGGCCAGATCATCGCCATCGGCACGGTCGGCGAGTTAATCCAGAAGATTGGCGAGGAAGATCGTCTGCTCTTCAACATTGGCGCACAGACTGTGCCTGATGGCCTGCTCGACCGGCTGAAGGTGGAGGTTGAAGGAGTCACGCAGGCCGAAACCAGCACCCGCGAACGCACCGGCGAGGGCGCCGTGAACGCAACCGAGGGCCTGATTACCGTGTATGCGCTGCGCGGGCGCAAGGCGCTGCCTCAGATCGTGCAGATCGCGGATAGCGCCGGGCTCGATATGCTGTCCGTTGAAGTGCGCGAGCCGGATCTCGAAGCAGTTTTCCTGCAGATGACCGGCCGGGAACTGCGCGACTGAGGAGAAGAACTCTGATGTGGCGCAAAATCTGGGCCATCACCCGCAAAGACCTGTACCTCACCTATACCGACCGCAACCTGCTGCTGATCATGCTGGCGACGCCGCTGACGATTGCCACCATCATCGGCGCGGCATTCAGCGGAATTGCCGGTACGAGCAGCGACGTACCCATCTACAACATCCCGCTTGCCGTGGTCAACCTCGATACCGGGGCCAGCACGGGCAGAGAGGCCATCAATCAGGGCCAGATATTCGAAGATGTGCTGGTGCCACCGGCCGGCGCGACCGAAGCAGACCTGAACGCGAACGGGGTGTTTCTGCTGACCGACGCCGTGGCCCTGAACGACGCGAGCGAGGCGCGGACGATGGTGGACTCGGGCCAACTGGCCGCCGCCGTCATCATTCCGGCCAATTTCAGCCAGCAGTTGACCTATTCCCCCGGCCAACAGAGCCTCGGCTCGACGGCGGTCGAGGTCTATGTCAACGCCGGGGCCCAGGTCGAAGGCCAGATCATCCGCAGCATCGTTGAGAGCATCACCACCCGGATTGCGAACGGCAACATCACCGTCGCCGCAACCATTCAGGCGTTGGTTTCTCGCGCGCAGTCCGATCTGGTGTTCGGCTTGCAGTTCATATACGCCATGCTCAGCGGAGCGTTTCAGCCTGACTTCAGCGCGGCCTATCAGCCTGATAACACGCCGATCCTGATCGCCATGCAGTCGGTGACCGGGGAACCAGCTTCGTTCAACCCGCTGGTATTGTTCGGTTCGGCGCAGGCCTTGTTCTTCATGATCTTCACCGCCATGGGCAGCGTGAACAGCACGCTTGAAGAACGGCGCAACGGCACGCTTCAGCGGATGGCGGTTTCGCCTACGCCGCAGTTCGCCATCCTCGTCGGCAAGGTGAGCGGCGCATTCTTCAACAGCATCGTGCAGGTGGCGATCCTGTTCGTGGCGTTCACGCTGGTGGGCAGCCTTCTCGCCGGCCAGTTCGAGATGATCTGGGGGAACAACCTGCTACTGACGGTCGCGGTCATTCTGGCTTCGGCTTTCGCGGCGACCGGGCTGGCCAGCGTGGTCAGCGCCATCGCCCGCACGCCCGAGCAGGGCGATATCGCCGGCAGTCTGATCGCCATCGTATTCGGTATTTTCAGCGGCGCGTTTTTCAGCATCCCGCCCATCCCGATCATGCAAACGTTGAGCAAGCTGACGCTCAACTACTGGGGCGTCAGCGCGTTCACCAAGCTCTCGCTCGGCGATACCGGCATCGGCCTGAATCTGCTGGTGCTGATTGTGTTCGGCGCGGTGTTCCTCACCATCGGCCTGTTCCTGTTCAGCCGCCGTCTGAAGGCGTGAGGGGGCGACGAACATGCGAAAAACGCTCGATATTGCCCGGCACGAACTTCGACTCATTTTCATTGACCGCAGCATCTGGGTCAATCTGGTCGTGGTACCCATCCTCATCTCGTTCGCGGTGGGCCTTGCGACTGGCGTGTTCATGGACACGGGCATCGGCACGGCCGATGCTACGTTGCTGGTTGATGTGTTCAACAGCGATACCGGGCCGGAGGGCGCGGCGCTGCTGACCCGCGTGGCGGCCATCAATGACGACATCGTGCTTTGCCCGCAGGAGAACGACGCCGACGACCGCTGCCAGTTGGGCGACCAGACGCTGACCACCGAACTCGCGCAAGACCGGCTGATCGAGCAGACTTCGCTGGCGATGATTCGGATTCCCGGCTCGTTCAGCGATGATCTGGAGAATGGCGACGAGGCCCGCCTCGTCTATCGCTCGAACAACAACACGGTCGCGCCCAGCTACATCCTGCAGGCCCTTCAGGCGGCGGTCCAGCAGATTGGCGGCGCGCAGGCAGCGGCCATTGTGGGCATGGACGTAGCGAACGGGCTGGATTTCCTGCGCTTCCGCAGCGTGGTGGACCGCAAAGCCTTTTCCGCCAGCATCCACGATAGTGCCGCTGCGGCTTGGGAGAACCCTCCGGCGCGCGTGGACACGGTGATCTCTCAGAGCGCGGGTGCGGTGCTGTCGGGCGGCGGGTTCAACCAGTCCATTCCCGGCATCGCCTCGATGTACGTGATGATGATCGTGTTTCCGGCGGCGGCCGTGCTCATCCGCGAGCGCAAGCAGGGTACGTTCCAGCGGCTGCTGTCCATGCCGGTGCGCCGGGGGGAACTGCTCGGCGGCAAGCTGTCTGGCCGGTTCGTAGTCGGCATGATCGAGTACGCGATCATCTTCGCCTTCGGGGCGCTGCTCGGCGTGCGCTATGGCGGCGCGCCGGTCGCGTTGCTTCTGCTGATGGCGTCGTTCGTGCTGTGTATTACCGCCCTGACGCTGCTGCTGACCACGTTCCTGAAAAATGAGCAGCAAGCGCAGAGCGTCGCCCTGTTTTTGGCGCTGACGCTGGCTCCTCTCGGCGGCGCATGGTGGCCGCTTTCGATAGTGCCGGAGTGGATGCGTACCATCGGCCATCTGTCGCCGGTCGCTTGGGTAATGGACGGCTTCAATGCACTGATCTACACCGCAGCGGGCTTTGAGGCGGTGGTGGTTCCGATAGCCGTGCTGCTGGGCATGACGGCGTTGTTCTTCGGGCTTGGCGTGGCGCGCTTCAGGTTCGAGTAGACAGCGCTGGCCGGATCAGGGAGCCAGTAGCTGTTCCGTCGTCACGATCAGGTCTTGCATGCTGAAGGCTGCTCCCCGCGCCCATGCTTCGTTGAAGTCCTCCGCTGACAGATGCGCCCGAACGGCGGCGATGGCCAGGTCGGTGTGATACTGGGTGAACGGGTTTTTGGGCGAATGAAGATGGACAGCGGCGATGATTTGCGCGCCAATCGCCGCCCGGCCAAACGCTGCCGCGACAAATGATGCCGGTGCCAGCATCGTCGCCAGCACTTCCTGACTTTGATAGTCCGTACTCCACAACCGTAGTTGTTCTACCGCTTCGGTGAGATAGCGACAGGCGCTGGCCTTCTCGCCGCATTGGGCCTCGATGGCCGCCAGCGTAAACAGGTCGGCCAGCACGTAATCCGGAATCCCTATCATGCGGTGAACTTCGAGCGAATGAGCCACTAGCTCACGCGCCCGAACATACTCGCCGCGCAGGAAGGTCAGCAGAGCCAGATCGTCCTGATAGGCCGCCGTGAAGCGGTGCATCGGCAGCGATTGAATGGCCGCCAGGCTGGCCTCGATGCAGGCCTGCGCCTGATCCAGGTCGCCGGCATACATATAACCTTCCATCAGCGACGAGTAAATTACGGCTGCCAGTGAACGGATGCCCCGTTTCTGCACGCTCTGAAGCTGCCGCTGCAATTCTTCCATGACGGGCTGGTAGTGATCCGGCGAATACTCGGCGGCGGCCAACCGGTGGCGCAGGCGGTCTTCCCAGACGGTGAAATGCTCACGGCGCGCGATTTCCAGCGCCTGTTGATCCAGCCGGATGCGTTCGGCTTTGTCGCCACGCACGTCATAGGCATCGGCGCTCAGGTTGCGCAGCGCATTGATTTGGGCCAGCGCGTCATCGTGCTTTTCGGCCAGAGCCAGCGCGCGCTGCGCGAGCGAAAGATTGGCGCTGAATTCACCAAGCAGCAGCCCAAGTACGGCGCGGCCGTTCATGAGGTGCGCCGCGACTATCGTATCGTCGTTGACTCGCGACTGCAGAGCCACTTCATACAGGCGCATCCCGTCGGCCATATGGTCGGAGTAGTAGAATGCTTGCCACCAGTAGGCTGCGGCCAGGCCAATCAGGCTGTCACTGGGCTGAGCAGCCGCGAACAGCCAGGCCGCCCGAATATTGACTTGCTCGGTGTCGAGACCCTGAAAACCCCACGCTTCGTTGGCGGTGTGCAGGCTTTGGGCATAGGCCGCTGCCAGCGTCAGATAGGTGCGGGCGTATATTTCCTGCAGTGCTGCTTCCTCGCCGCTCTCCGCCAGCTTCCCAGCCGCGAACTCGCGCAGCATCTCCAGCATCACGAAGCGCGGTTCGCCGTCTGCGCCCGTCACCTGCTGAATGAGACTTTTGCCCACCAGCGACTCCAGCCCGTCGAACGGGTCGAGCGTCAGCCCGAAGCCACAGATTTCGGCGAACGCTTCGAGGCTTGCCCCGCCCTCAAACACGGCAAAGCGGGCGAACAACCGCTGCTCGTCTGGCGTGAGCAGGTCGTAGCTCCAGTCAATCGCCGCCCGCAGCGTTCGCTGGCGTTCGGGCAGGTTACGCGCGCCTCCGGTGAGGAAACTCAAGCGGTGGGAGAGGCGGCCCAGCAGCGCGTGAGCGGTAAACAGCTTCATGCGGGCGGCGGCCAGCTCGATGGCCAACGGCAGCCCGTCCAGCTTCTGGCAGATGGCCGTCACCGTGACCCCGTTCTGGTCGTCAACGGCA
>JAEURB010000448.1 GCA_016788435.1 Anaerolineae bacterium
CTGTAAGCTGCCTTTCTGGTCAATCCGGGGCCTCACCCCCTCTCAGGTATGCCGCGCCCATTGTGGACGCCCGGGCGAGAAGCTCCGGCTGAACTAACACCGGAAGGCTGCTGGCTGACTGCGCCTTGATGAGCGCAAGCAGCGAACGGGCCGCAAGCTGGCCAATTTCGAAGATCGGCTGATAGACGGTCGTTAGCGGCGGATGGAGATGTTCCGAAGCAGGGATGCCATCGTAGCCGCCGACCGCCACATCCTCGCCTACACGCAGGCCACGGGCGCGCACGGCGTGCATGACGCCAATCGCCGTTTGGTCGTTGCCCGCCACAATCGCTGTTGGCGGATCGGGTCTTTCCAGCAGCAGGCTGGCCGCGTCTTTGCCCGCCTGTTCGCTCAGGTCAGCCTCGATGATCAGCGCGGGGTCGGCCGCCAGGCCCGCCTCAGCCAGCGCCTCATGAAAGCCCTGCAGCCGGAAGCGCGTGAACATCAGCCCGCCCGGCGGGGTGATATAGGCGATCCGGCGGTGGCCCAGTTCCAGCAGATGTTGGGTGAGCGCCTTTTGGCCGGCCACCCCATCCGCGTCAATCCAGGCGGTATGGGCCACGCTCTCCGTGCGGCCGAAGCTGACAAACGGCACGCCGGATTCGGCCAGATAGCGGATGCGGGGGTCATCAGCGCGGGTGCGGATCAAAAGCAGGCCATCGGCCCGGCGGCCCGTCACCAACCGGCGGTAGGCCGCCAGCTCGGAGGGGTCGTCTTGCGGGCTGAGGAGTAAGTCGAAGCCGGCATGCGCCGCCTCGACGCCCACGCCGGCCACGAACTGCGCGAAAAACGGGTCGGGGAACTGCGGGCCGCTGGTGGGCATGACGATGGCTATCGTCTGCGAGCGCTGGCCCTGCAGCAGGCGGCCGAGCAGGTTCGGTTCGTAACGCTGGCGTTCGGCCTCTTCCAGAATCAGCCGCCGCGTAGACGGGCTGACATCGCTGTATCCAGCCAACGCGCGCGAAACCGTCGTGATGGAAAAACCAGTTGCTGCCGCAAGAGATTTCAGCGTAACGGGTGGCGGCAAGTGCCTTGTTCCTCCGTAAAAAGAAGGCAGCGCTGCACTCGTGGCAAAGCGTCCAAAACGTTTTGGATTTGAGACTTGAGAATAGGGCGTTCGCGAGCATCTGTCAAACAAGTGCTGGCGACAGGCAGGGCAAATGCATCAAAACAGGATCATAGCCTTAAGCTCCCGTGGGCCATCCATCGCCCGTTGCCCCTGCCGTGTTGCGTCACTGCGGTCTTCCAGGCATTCACCTGCCAGCCGCCCACCTGATCTATGCTGGAACGATCCAGGCTTGCTGCACGAGAGCCCTGTTGTCCAACTTTCTGTCCAATTGTTCGTCCGGTTTCTCCCTCAAAGTCTGTCCAATTCTTTACTTTTTGTCTGGTCGTCCAATCTTTCATAGGCCCGCTAACAGCGCCGCTTTTCTCCCCCTCTCCTCTTTTCGGAGAGGGGGCCGGGGGGTGAGGTTTCTTACGAGAGGGAGGCTAGGGGGAGGTTTCACAATTCACCCCCGCGCATGTCTCCCGCTCCCCCGGCAAGGCTATCGCATCAAAATAGGTTCAGGCGGAAAGCAATGACCGTGCGTGGCCGTGCTCCAGACGTTCGACAGTCGGGTTTCTATCCTTGCTTTGTGTCTTTGTGCCTTGGTGTCTTTGTGACTGATTTGGTGCGATAGCCCTGACTCCCCCGGCGTCTCACCTTTGCACATGGCGAAGCGCCCCATTAAACTTGTGCCGGTTTGAGGAGCGTTTATGCAACGTGTATTTCTGTCGCTGGTCATTGGCGTGGCGGTTGGCTTGGGCGTCGGGCTGTTTCTCGGCTGGGTCCAGTTTCCGGCGCAGCCTGTGAACAGCCCTGC
>JAEURB010000466.1 GCA_016788435.1 Anaerolineae bacterium
CCAGGGCGTGCGCGCGCTGATCCTCAGCCATATCTCCCGCCGCTACCGCGAGTCGCGTATTGTCGAAGAGGCGCGGCGCGTCTTCCCCGAAAGCTTCGTCGCCCGTGACCTCGACCACTACCAGGTGCGCCGCGACAAGCCGCTGCAAAAACTGACGCGCGAGGAAACCCGCACCCGTAACATCGAGCCACAGCCAGCCGATGACGAAGCGGACACCAGCGAGGCGTGAAGAACCTGAGTTTCGGAACGCATTTCTCACGCCTCAAGCTGAGGGTATGCGCTCGAAAGAAACCTCACCCCCGACCCCTCTCCGCACGCGGAGAGGGGAGAAAGATCGCGCTGTGAACGCCTCGTCGCCGGAACGAAGAGTGAGTAAGGGTGAGATTACGGTTCAAACACAAAAAACCTACCCCTGCCAGCCCCCGGCCCTTCTCCGCCTCGGAGAGGGGGAGGATGAAGCACTGTTAGCAAGTCTGTGAAAGAGTGGACACGTGGACAGAATCAAAATAGTGGACAAACACCTGAGAGGAGAATGTAGTGGACAGTGAACAGAATAGTGGACAACAGGCGCATCACACAGCAGGTCAATACCGATAGAGCATAGCTCAGGCAGGCGGTTGGCAGGTGAACACCGGGTAGACCGGAGTGTCGCAATGCGGCAGCGGCAAGCGGGGGCAACGGGTGATGGATGGGCGCTGCGAGGGGGTTGGTGGCCACTCAGTTTGCTATCCGAAACTTAGCTTACCTGCCGATTTCCACGTTCCGCGTTCTGCTTCTTTCCACGTTCCACTTTCAACTTTGTACTCCCCTCATTTTCGCGCGTCGCATCCTTGTGGTACGCTGAACACACGTTCAAGTCAGCGGAGGCTCTCATGCCTTTTCTTGATGTGAGTGGTGGACGCCTGTACTACGAAGCGGCCGGGCAGGGGCAGGCGGTGGTCTTCGTCCACGCCGGCATTGCCGACAATCGAATGTGGCAGCCGCAGTGGGAGGCCTTCTCTCCGCGCTTCCGCGTCGTGCGCTACGACACGCGCACCTACGGTCGGACCACGACCGAGGACGTGCCCTATTCCAATCGCGCTGACCTGCTGGCCGTGCTCGACCATCTGGGCATCGAACGCGCCGTCCTGATCGGCTGTTCGCGCGGCGGGCAAATCGCGGCCGATTTCACGCTCGAACACCCACAGCGCGTTTCGGCGCTGGTGCTGGTCTGCGCGGGCGTGGGCGGCGTCACGTCCATCGAATCCGACCCCGATCAGGACGCGCTGTTCATGGATGCCGAGGCGGCTGAAGAGGCGGGCGATTGGGCGAAAGTGATCGAGCTGGACGTGCGCGCCTGGGTGGACGGCTTCGGACGGCCGATGGACGCGGCAACCGATGCCCGCCTCGAGCCGATTCGGGCGCTCGTCCGCGAGATGGAATGGGCCAGCGTCGCTCATCATGATGAAGGCGGCCAGCCGATTGTGCTCGATCCACCGGCGGCCGGGCGGCTGGCTGAACTGCGCCTGCCGGTGCTGCTGATAGCCGGTGACTATGATGAAATGGCAACTCAAAAGCTCGGTGAATTGTACGCATCCGGCGTGGCTGGCGCGCGTCTGGTGCGGCTGCCCACCGCTCACCTGCCCAACCTGGAAATGCCGGACGAGTTCAACCGCCTGGTGCTGGACTTTCTCACCTGAGCCAGCATACTTGACTCGTAACTCTCAACTCGCAACCCGTAACTCCCATCCGAGGCCCTCATGAAAGCTATCCGCATCCACAAACCCGGCGACTCGTCAGTGATGAAGCTGGAGGACATGCCGGTTCCTGCGCCCGGGCCGGGGCAAGTCCTGGTCCGCATGGCGGCCATCGGCGTCAACTTCATTGATATCTACCAGCGGAGCGGGCAGTACAAGGGCGCGCTGCCCTTCACGCCTGGAATGGAAGGCGCGGGTATCGTCGAGGCGGTGGGCGAGGGCGTGTCCGATTTTTCGCCCGGCGGCCGCGCGGCATTCGGTTTCACGCAGGGCAGTTATGCCGAATACGCGCTCGTTCCGGCTGATAAGCTCGTTCCCGTGCCATCTGGCGTGGATTTGGCGCTGGCCGCCGCTTCGATGCTGCAAGGCATGACCGCCCACTATCTCACCCACGACACCTTTCCGCTTCAGCCCGGCCATACGGCGCTGGTTCATGCGGCGGCCGGCGGCACCGGCGCGCTAATCGTGCAGATGGCGAAGCAGCGCGGCGCGCGGGTGCTGGCGACGGCTGGATCGCCGGAGAAGGCGGAGATCGCCCACGCCGCCGGCGCAGATGAGGTCATTCTTTACCGCGAGACCGATTTCGCCGCCGAGGTATTGCGCCTGACCGCTGAACGCGGCGTGGACGTAATCTACGATTCAGTCGGCAAAGACACGTTTGACAAGGGCCTGTCCGTCATCCGCCCACGCGGCATGATGGTGCTGTTCGGTCAGTCAAGCGGCGCGGTGGCCCCGCTCGACCCGCAAACGCTGAACGCGCGCGGTTCGCTCTACCTCACCCGGCCGTCGCTCGGCTTCTACACAGCGACGAAAGAGGAACTGCGGATGCGCGCGGCGGCCGTGTTCGAGGGCATCGCGGTGGGCTGGCTGAAGATTCGCGTGGATCGCAGCCTGCCGCTGGCCGATGCTGCTCTCGCGCACGATGCGCTGGAGAGCCGCGCCACCCGCGGCAAGCTGCTGCTGATTCCGTAGCCTGCCGCCTTACAGCCCAATCCCTTGCAGGTATTCGCGGTTGCGGCGCGAACTCTGCTTCGGCGCGTCCAGGTCATCCACGAACACGTCCTGCTCGACCACCGCCCAGCCGTCATAGCCGAGCGCGTTCATCTCGCCCACTATAGCCGGGAAGTCCACCTCGCCGCGCCCGAGTTCGCAGAACAGGCCGAGCGCCGTAGCCGGGAAGTAGGGCAAGTGTTCCGCCCACGCCTTCGCCTTAATGGCCGGGTCGCAGTCCTTGAAATGCAGGTAGCGCACGCGCTCGCCGTATTCTCGAATGCACTGCACGGCGTCGCCGCCCGCGTAGTGCCAGTGGCCGGTATCGAGGCACAGCCCGACCAAATCGGGGTCGGTGCGCTCCATCAGCGCCCGCGTTTCTTCGGGCGTTTCAACGTAACCAGCGCAGTGGTGATGAAAGACGATGCTCAGGCCGGTTTCATCGTGAACCGTGCGGGCCACGCGGTTGACGCCCGCCGCGTAGACATCCCATTCAGCGGGCGACAGCGCCGACCCGCCACGCCAGCCCGCCCACTGCACCAGATCGGGAACCGTGCCGTTGTCGTCGGCCAGGACGATGGCGACCGCGCCCTGCGAGGCGAGCAGCCGCCCCACCTTGAGGGCGTGCGCTTCCTGCGCCGCGATATCGGCCGCATCGGCGAAGCGCACCGGCACGAACGACGACAGCAGTTGCAAGCCGCGCGCGCCCAGTTCATCGCGCAGCACGGCCGGGTCGGTGGGCAGGTAGCCCCACGGCCCCAGTTCGATGCCGGTGTAGCCGGTTTCAGCGATTTCATCGAGCACCCGCCCATACGGATACTTCGGCTCGATGTCCTTGAACTCGTAGATGCCCCATGAAACCGGGGCGCTGGCCAGCCGGATGGTCATATCTGCCTCACTAGGGTGGAATGAAAAGTCATGCCCACTATGATAACGCGCTGGCGAGAGTCGCCGGGCCGATCATGGTGCTATAATGGCGATCAGTCCGTTCCGGGCGCCTGACCCGCTGGATACCACCTGAGCGAGGCTTCGTGCAGTTCAACGACTTTTCCATGAGTGAACCCCTGCTGCGCGCCGTGCATGAAGAGGGCTATCGCGCCCCTACGGCCCTGCAGCGCAATGCCATTCCCGCCATTCTCGAAGGCCGCGACGTGCTGGCCACCGCCCAAACCGGCACCGGCAAAACCGCCACCTATGCGCTGCCGATCCTCGAAAAACTGGCGGCCGCAGGCCCGGCTGATCAGCCGAGGGCGCTGGTGCTGGCCGCCACCCGTGAGGTGGCCGCGCAGATTCTGGAAGCCTTCGAAACACTCGGCCGCTACGCGAACATTTCGGCTGTGGCGCTGGTCGAGAGTGACGCGACCGCAGCGGCGCAGGAAGCCGCGCTGCGCGAGGGCCGCGATGTGCTGATCGCCACGCCTGGCCGCCTGCTCGATTTGGTGGATCTGGGGCTGGCGCAGGTTGGCGCGGTCACCATGCTGGCGCTCGATGAAGTCGAGGAGTTGTACCAGCAGGGCCTCCTTTCGTCGGTCGCGCGTGTAGCCGGGTTGATCAGCCCGCGCCCGCAAACGCTGCTCTTCTCGGCCGAAATGACCGACTCGGTGCGCGCATTGGCCAATGATCTGCTCGACCAGCCGGCCACGTTCGAGATTGCGCCGCGTACGCTCACAGTGGACCACGTTGACCAGCGCGTCATCTTCACCAGCCGCGAAAGCAAGGGGGCGCTACTTGGCGTTCTGCTCAACGACCCGGCCACCACCCGTGTGCTGGTCTATTTGCGGTCGCGGCGCGCGGCGCAGAAATTGCAGCGCCAGTTGAAGGATGACGGGATTGACTGCGAACTGGGCCGACCCGCGCGCGTCCAGATCGTCACCGATGGCAACGCCCGCCGGGTGAAATTGACCGACCTCAGCCACGTGGTCAACTACGACGTGCCGGGCGAGGTGGAAGTCTACGTCCACCGCGTCGGCCGCAGCGTTCGGGCGGGTTCGGGGGCGATTGCCATCACGCTGTGTGATGAGGCCGAGCGTGAAGCCCTGACCGCCATCGAAACGACGCTGAAGGCGAGCCTGACCGTGATGGACAATCCGCTGCCGCCCGCCGAAGCGGCCCGCCAGCCCCGGCCCGCCCGTGAGCCGCACGAAGCGCGGCGTGATGAGCGCCCGCCCCGTGAACCGAGGCGCGATGAGCGCCCGCCGCGCGACAACCGCCGTGAGGATCGTCCGCCGCGCGAAGATCGCCGTCCCGAACGCAGCCGCTCTTACGAGGATGAAACGCTGCCCGCCGCGGTCATCACCTTCGTCAGCGCGCCGCACCCGCAGGTCAAGAAGACGATGGAAGAGTGGTTTGCCGAGCGCGAAGAACGCTCGCCGCTGGAAGACGCGGCGGTGGCGGCCTACATCGTCGAACATCCCGAATTCGCGCCGAAGAAACCAGCGCCGAAGCAAGCGCAGCGATCGAATGGACGCGAGGGCGGTGACGCTCGCGAACCCCGCGAAGCGCGCAACGGCAACCGGAACGAGCGCAGCGGCGGCAACCAGAAGAAGCGCCAGCGGGTTCGCGGCGGGCAGCGGCGCGGAGGGCGGCGTGGCCCGTCTGGGAGCGCGCCTAACCCATCGTCACCGGCATAGGCTCATCCTCACCCGCTCGGCGGAAGTTGAACCGGCACAAAGAGCGTTTGGCCCACGAAAATCGCGTCGGGGCTGGCCAGGCAGTTACGAATGACCAATTCCTGCACGGTGCTGCTGGTGCGCGCGGCGATATCGGTCAGCGTGTCGCCGGGCTGCACGACGTAGGGGAACCAGTCCAGCGGGGCAGCGCAGACGGTGGGCGTGCCGGGCAGGGGTGTGGCGGTGGCCGCGCCGATAGGTGTCACGGACGGGATGAAATTCGGGTCCTGAGTCGCCCCTGCGAAAGTCGCGGTGGACGGTTCAGGCGACGCCGTGGGCAACTCCCGGCTCAGGTTGCAGGCCAGCGTCACCGTTAGCAGTCCCGCCAGTGCCAATCCCAGCGCCCAGTGCCTCATCGCGCCCCGCCCCCATCTTGTCAATTCGGCTCATCCGCGATTGTAGACGGACAGCGAGGCGCTGCCAAAGGCGAGGGTGGGGCGGCGGGTGAGGCCGCCCCGGAAAGTACTAGCTGATTCAGGCAGCGGGCCGGGCCTCTTCGACCGTCAGCTCGTAGGGGCCAGCCATGCGGAAGCCACCCACCACCAGCGTATAATCGCCCGCCGGCAGGTCGAGGCTCTCGAAGCCTGCATCAAGATTCCCGCTGAAGTTGTCAGCAAGGCTGAGTTCGTCGCTCCAAAACACGACCTCACCCTGGTCATTCAGGATGTACAACACCGGGTCAAACTGGCTAAAGATGGGGCTATCCGTGCGCCGGCCGGTGCCATGCGCAGTCAGATTGAGGAGGTTGCCTTCCGCAAGTGACAGGTCGTAGCCAATCCGATCGCCGGCTGTTTCCACGATACCCGCAACGGATTCGCCGAGGCCGATCGACCCGCCTTCGCTGAAGGTGAAGTCCCTGATATTGGCGGGATCAACTGCCATGAAATCGCCAATGCCCCATTCGACCTGATCCAGCGTGTTCGCATAGGCTTCGGTCAGATAGACGGCGTTTTCAGCTTCTCCTTGCAGGTGCATCCCGAGAAACGCATGCACAAGTTGCAGCACCAGATCGGGCGCAACGGTACCGCCAGTGAGAGGTGGGCCATGTGCACTGTTGAGCAGAACAAGCTGGTGCTCGGCCCCGGTCAACTGATTGGCCAGCAGCCCTGCGCCAAACTCCGCGTCGCAAGCTATATCCTGCGTGCCGCCGACGATCAGCGTCGGTACAGCGGCCTCGGCCACTCCTCGCGCCCCAAACAAGTCGATCCCACAGGGCTGGTAGGCTATGACGGCCTGAGTGCCCGGATCGGTCGTTGCCGTCCACAGCCCGTCGGATTCGGTGCCTGCGAACTGATCGTGGTAGTTCTCGATGCCAGACCAACTCCAGTCCGGGAAAATGCTGTAGCCAACGATGAGTGGCTCGATCCACTCGGCGAAGTCGCTGGCTGCCTGTGGGTCAATCCGCGCGCCGCTGAGCGCAGTTGTCGTATAGGCGCCAGATCCCAAACCCATTGCGCCCACCTTTTCCAGGTCGATCAGGCCGGCAAGATCGCTCTGGGGGTCTTCGTTGAGCGCCTCCAATTGATCGAGCGTGAACAACGCATCGAGCGGACGATCTACATACGACATGGCGGACGTAGTGCCCCGGTGGTCAATTCCAGCCACCACGAAACCGTGCGAAACCAGCGGTTCAAGTACGGAACGAAACTCGGTTGGGGTGCCGCCATAGTCATGCGAATACAGCACCAGGGGGTAAGGGCCGCCTTCCAGATTGGGAGCCAGATCGGCGATAGGCAGATGCGCCCGGACGGCGCGCGTGAGCTCATCGGCCAGTTCCGATGGTACGACAGCGGGATACCAGAGGACGATGTTCACCGGGCGGTCGTCCCGCGAGGCATCAGTGAACTCGAGCCGGCGCTGACTCACATCGTATGGGCCGCGCCCGGCCAGCGGAAACGACATGTCCTCCTGCGCCAGCACCGGCGCAGCCAACACAACGAAACAGACGACGATTAGTAGGACGAAGGTGAACGACCGTTGCATGATCACACCTCCTTGAAGCTAAGGGGCGGCGCGGGATGGGCCGGCCCGGAAAGACCGTTAGGAGCCGGGCTCAGGTTGGGCGTACGTGGATTCCCCGACTCCAAGGGCACCGTCATGCCAGATCACTCGCATCCGGCCGTTGCTCATGCGGAAGGTCAGCGTTTGGGTATCGCCCTGACCGATGAAGTCGAGGTCCATCGTCAGCCCCACCTGCGCGCCGGGCAGCCACGAGCCGCTGGCCGCCAGCGGGCCGAAGCGCGTATCGTTGAGGCGCGGCACGCCGTCCAGTCCGATGGTCAGGCTGGCCGTATAGCCGTCGCTGAAGGCCAGGTCGAGCGTTGCTTCCTCCTCCGCGTCGAAGGTCAGGGTGAAGCGCTCAGCCCCCATCGGAAAGCCGAAGCGTTCTTCGGCCATGAAGGCTGGCTCGGGCCATAGCTGGAGTGGCTCTTCGAACCCATACGTGACTCCGCTAAGGGCCATCACCGCCTCCGGGATGGGCGCGGCGGTCTGTGGCGCAGGCGGGTTGGCGATAGACTCCAGCCGAGCGTCAAGCTCCGCCACCACCTCCGGGTTTGCGGGCAGCGGCTCGTCGGATACGACCGTGCCCACAAGATCCTGGTTGAGCAAGTACGGGATCCAACTGTATGGTTTGGTGCCCTCTCGCCCGTTGGTCAGTGCGATCACGACCAGACCATGATCGGGCGAGACCGCGATATATTGGCCCGCTAACCCGATGGCCGAGTAGAAGTCCGGCGGCAGCATCCACCAGTAATAACCGTAGCCCTGAGAATCATAGAATGGGCATTGTGCCGGGTCGGCGCAGGTCGAAGTCTCAATCCATTCGGGCGATACGATTTGTTGGCCGTTCCAGTCACCGTTGCGCAGCGCCAGATAGCCGATACGCGCTGCATCGTGTGGGGTCAGATACAGGTCGTAGCCTCCAAATGGCACGCCAGCGCTGTCGGCCCGCCAGATATAGTCGGTGATGCCCATTGGCTGGAGCAAGTTCTCGTGCGCGTACTCCAGCACCGGCCGGCCAAGAGATTCTTGCAGCGCGCCCAGCATCAGGTGCGGGGTGAGGTCGCAGTAGTTGATACCCATGCCGGGCACTCCAACCGGCACATCGAGGATCGGCTGGATGGTATCGGGCGCGTTGTGCATGGCCTCGTAGGTGGCCTCGCCGTTATTCAGGCAGGCGAGCCAATAGTTCATCGTCAGCACATCGCCCACGGTAGCCGCCAGCTTCTCGTCATTGAGGTTGGCGATGGTGCGGCCGGGGAAGAAATCGAGAATCGGCTGGTCAAGGCTTTCGATAATGCCCTGATCGAGGGCGATGCCAGCCAGCAGCGACACGACGCTCTTGGTCGCGGAGTAAAGCTGGTGCGGCGTGTCGGGCGTGTAGGGATACCAGTTGGCATCCAGCACGACATGGCCATTGCGGATGACCGTCAGGTTATCCAGCCCGAGGTTGCGTTCCTCGACTCTTGACAGGAACTCCAGCAGCCTGGCCGAGTCCATGCCCTGTTCCTCTGGAGTGGAGGTGGGCCATTCGGTGGTGGGCCAAACGACTGCATCCTGCGCAGCCAGCGGCCCAATACAAGCGAAAAGAACGACGAGTAATAGGACGAAGGTGAACGACCGTTGCATGATCACACCTCCTTGAGCCATCCCGGCCCTGACGCACACACGAGACCGGTATTCCTTGCCGAGTGCCTTTCTGCTGAAATTACGCGTTGGAAAATAGTTAGGCGCTCCCCCCGGCTGGAGGCAGCGCCTGTGAACAATGACGGGAATGAAGTTTGCGAAGCCCTAGTCAGCCGGAATGCTTCGCATTCATAATTACCAAATTCATTGTACACCCGATTGTGAATCCAGCAGCAAGCAACAGACTCGACTGCTATTTCATCGGCGACTGGCTGGCCTAATTTAGGCCTGCCTAGACCGCCTCAATGACCTGCGCGGCCAGCTCGTAGCGGCTGAAGGCGGGGATGATGTATGCCCCCTGTGTGAACGGCCGCAGCCCGCGCAGCAGTTCCTGGGCCACGCGCACGCCTTCCTGCGCGGCATCCTCACCGGCATCCTCGATGCGCTTGATAATGGCGTCCGGGATGTGAATGCCCGGAATCTCGTTATTGAGGAATTGGGCGTGCTTCAGGCTGTAGAGCGGCATAACGCCAACCAGCAGCGGCAGCGCCAGCGCTTCGCCCTCGATCTCCTGCCAGCGGCGCAGGAAGACTTCCGCCACCTGCGGCTCGAAGACCGGCTGCACGAGCGCGAAATTCGCCCCGGCCACCATCTTCTTCTTCAGAACGTCAATCTCCTTGTCGAGATCATCCGCGCCCATGTTCAGCGCGCAGCCGACGGTGAAACTGGTCGCGCCGCCGATGCTGTTTCCCGCCTGGTCGAGGCCGTGATTCATCTTCTGCT
>JAEURB010000479.1 GCA_016788435.1 Anaerolineae bacterium
GTTCACGGCCCTGAGCGCATACTCAGGGCCGTTTTGTGTGTTGTCGCGCCTTGCGGTATGCGGGATGGGCCTTCTTACAGGAGGGTTGACCTTGCATCTGATACAGCTTCACAACCTGACCGTCAATCTTGCCGGACACGAGGCGTTCCGCGACCTGAACTGGGCGATTGGCACGCGGGACAAAATCGGCCTCGTCGGGCCAAACGGCGCGGGGAAATCGAGCCTCGTCAAAGCTATCGCCGGGGAAATCACACCCGTGCGCGGCACGATCACGACCATGCGCGGAACCAGCATCGGCTATCTGGCGCAGGAAGTGCAGCTGCCCGCCGGAACGCTGTTCGAAGCCGCCTGCGAACCCTCGCCCGACCTGGGCGATGCGTTGGCGCAGGTGGCGGCTATCGAGGCCCGCATGGGCGACCCGCGCGTCTATAACGACCCCCACGCGCTGGAAGGTGTGCTGGAGGAACATGGTTTCGCCCTGGCGCGCTGCGAACGGCTGGACGCTGACCGGCAGGTGAGCCGCGTGCGCGAACTGTTGAGCAAGCTCGGTTTCACGCCCGAAGACTACAACCTGCCGGTGAGCGCCCTCAGCGGCGGGCAGGTCAAGCTGGTGGCGTTGGCCCGGCTTGCCGCGTGGTCGCCGGATGTGCTGCTGCTCGATGAGCCGGATAATCACCTCGACTTACGGGCCAAAGCCGCGCTCGAAAGCTTCCTGCGCGACTATCGCGGGGCCGTGGTGCTCGTCTCGCACGACCGTTACCTGCTCGATGCCGTCGTCAATCAAGTTGCGGAACTGGACGGCGGGGCTATCAGCACCTATGCCGGAAACTACTCGGTCTACACCGTCGAGCGCGAGCTCCGCCGCATCCGCCAGCAGCAGTTGTACCAAACGCAGCAGCGCGAACTGGCTCGCATCGAAGCCATGATCAGGGAATGGGAGCTGAAAGCGAAGGCGGATCTGAGCGAGCGCCATGCGCGGCAGGCGGCCAGCCGGCGCAAGATGCTGGCGCGGATGGAGACGAGCGGTGACCTGGTGGACGCTGTGAACGAACGCCAGCTGATGGAGCTTCAGATCGCGGGCGGGCGCGGCAGCACCAAGGCGGTCACGCTCGAAGACGTGACGATGGGCTTCGACGGCGACTTGTTGTTTCTGGGCGTCAACCTGCTGATCCGGCATGGCGAGCGCGTTGGGCTGATTGGGCGCAACGGGGCCGGCAAATCGGTGCTGTTCAAGCTTATACTGGGCGAACTGGAGCCGCTGGACGGCATCATCAAGGTCGGGCCGAGCACGCGCATCGGCTACTACGCCCAGCGCCACGAAACGTTGAGCGCATGGGGCAGGCGCACGCCAATCGAACTCGTACGCGACGCCCAGCCGATGAGCGAGGGCGCGGCCGTCAACTGGCTACTGCGCTTCGCCTTCACCTACGAGCAAACGCGCCAGCCGATTGCGACCTTCAGCGGCGGAGAGCGCAGCCGCCTGCAACTGCTGGCGCTGGTGCTGAAACAGCCCAATCTCCTGCTGCTCGATGAGCCGACCAACAACCTCGATATCGCCTCGTCAGAAGTGCTGGAGAACGCACTGGAGGAGTTCGAAGGCGCGATCCTGGCGATTTCACACGACCGCTACTTCCTCGACCGGACAGTGGATCGCATCGTCGAGCTGGAGGACGGCGCGCTGCACGAATATACCGGCGGCTATGGTGATTACGTGCGTCAGAAGGCTGCGCGAAAAGCAGCGGCGGAAGCGGTAGCCGCGCAAAAGGCGCATGCGGGCCGGAAGAAGATGCGCGGATAACGCTCATCTTGTCAGGGGGTTGTAGGGGTCGCTCACGAGCGACTCTCGTATTCCGTTCACCTGGCGGTTTGCAGGGCCGCCTAGGTGGCCTCGGGCAGGGTGGTGTGCGCGTCCAGCCAGGCGACGATTTCACCGAGGACAATATCGCGGCTCGGCTCGTTGTGAATCTCGTGATACAGGCCGGAGTACAGAGTAAGCAACTTGTCGGCGCTGGAGGCCTGATCGTAAAGCTGCACGCTCCCTGAAACCGGGCAGATGGCGTCGTCTTCGCCGTGCAGGATGAGCAGGGGGATGGTCAGTTCTGGCAGTCGGTTGCGCGTGCGCGTTAGTAACTCCAGCAGGTTGCTGCCCGAGCGCACCGACAGGCGGCCATGGAAATTGAGCGGGTCGTCGGCGTAGGCCTTGACCACCGCCGGGTCGTGGGACAGGTCTTTCGGGTTGACCAGGTCGAGGGCCCCCAGGCGCGGCACGACTTTGTTCATCACGCGTGCAGCAGCAGCCAGCGCGGGCGACACCTTTGCGTCGAAATCGAGCGGCACGCCGGTCAGCACCAATCCCGCCAGCATCGTCTGGTGATCGAGCGCGTAGGCCAGCGTGACCAGCGACCCCATGCTGTGCCCATAGATGAAAAGCGGCGTTCCAAAGGCGGATTCATGCACCATCTCCGCCACCAGCGCCAGGTCGTCAGGCAGTGCGTCCGCCGTTTCGAACCAGGCCCGCTGCCCGCCGCTCATGCCATGCCCGCGCTGATCGTAGGTGAAGACGCTGTACCCAGCACGGTTGAGCGCCGCGATGACGTGTGGGTAGCGCCCGCTGTGCTCGCCAATGCCGTGAACGAGCAGGATCGCTCCGCGCGCGCCCTCCACCAGCCAGCTCGTCACATACAACTGGATATTGTCGGGCGTGGTCAGATACTGCATTTCCTTCGCTGGAATCATGGCCCTGGCTTCTGTTTGGGGAGAGAGGTTGAGCGTATAAAGCAGAAAGTACGAAGTATAAAGCGGAAAGACGGTGGGGGGATTACTTTTCAGGTCTATTCAAGCTAACACCGGGGGCCGCTTTCCGCTTCTGCTTTTCACTTTCAACTTTCAACTCGTAACTTTCAACTTCTTACAACGACACCGGGTCGTCCACGCGCAGCCAGGTGCGGCCGATGCGGAACAGCGCGCCGGGGCGCAGGCTGGTGCGGCCTTTGATCGGGTCGCGGTCGCGCTCGACGAACGTCCCGTTGCGGCTCTGCGCATCTTCCAGAAAGAAGGATAACACAACCGGTTCCGGAACGGACTCGCTGGCGGTCAGCAGTTGCAGTTTGACGATCAGGCGGGCGTGAAGCCGTGATGCCTGGCTGTCGAACGGAAGCTGAATCTCGCATTGTTCGCGCCGGCCAATTCTCAGCGTCATGTCCTTGCCTGGCTCCGGCTGGTCGAAACTCAGCGTTTTGCCGTCCAGCGGGCCGCTCATGTAGGTCACATTGAATTCGCTGTTCATCGGCTAGTCCTCGTTCCCGGCGCTGTCCCGCGCGAACGCCAGCTTGTTCCGGGTTGGCTGGTGCTCCGGCTCCAGCGCCAGCGCGCGCTCGTAGGCCATCGCCGCGCGTTCGCAGGCATCGAGCAGCATGAGCGCGTCACCATAGTTGCGCCAGAACCACACGTCGTTCGGGCTGTAGCGCACGGCTTCGGTGAAGGCTTCCGCCGCTTCGTCGGCCTGATTGAGCGCCATGCAGGCCAGCCCGAGGCCGTTCCAGGCCCAGCCGTAATGCGAGTCCAGCGCCACCGCCTGCCGGTAGCTTTCGACGGCCTCGCGGAACCGGCTCAGGCGGCGCTGCGCCTGGCCCAGGCGCGCCCAGGCCGCGGCGCTGTCCGGTACCGTGCGGGTTCCTGCTTCGGCGGCTGCCAGCGCATCCACCTTGCGGCCCAGTTCCAGCAGCAGGTCCACCAGGCTGTGAGTGTACCAGATGACCTTCGAGTCCTCGTGTACAGCGCGCTCGTAGCTGGCCAGCGCCTCCTCGCGGCGGCCGAGCTCTTGCAGCGTCTGGCCGCGCCCATGCCATGCCCAGGCATAATGCGGGTCGAGCACCAGCGCCTGATCGTAAGCAGCCAGCGCGTCGGCCAAACGGGACTGGCGGCGCTGCGCCTGGCCGAGCTTTGCCCAGCTTTCGGCATGGCCGGGCTGGATGGCGAGCGCGCGCTCGAGGGCGGTGGCGGCTTCGGCGTAACGGTGCAGCGCAGCCAGCGCATCCCCCAGGTTGTACCAATGCCACACACTGCCGGGGTCAAGGGCGCACGCCTTTTGGAAGGCCGCCAGCGCCTCGGTCGGCTCGTCAAGCGTCAGCAGCGCCAGCCCGCGCACGTTCCACGCCCAGGCATAATTCGGGTCAAGTTCCAGCGCCCGGTCGCAGGCACGGGCGGCCTCATCGGCGCGGCCCAGACGGCGCAGAGCGTGGCCCAGCTTGGCCCAGGCATACGGCGAACGGGGATGATCGGCCAGGTAGCGTTCGAGGATGTCCGCCGCGTCCTGAAAGCGCTTCTGCGCGAGCAGTAAGTCCGCCTGCTCGAACACCAGCGCCGGTTCACCCTGGGCGGGTTCGCCAGCCCGGCTCAGCGCCGCCAGCGCCTCATCCTCCAGTCCCAAAGCGCGCAGCGTAAGGCCAAGCTCATTCCAGGCCCAGTTTGCGCCCGGGTCAAGCGCCGTCGCGGCTTCCAGTTCCACACGCGCCGCTTCCAGTTCACCAGACTGGCGCAGCACCGTTCCCAGCAGCGCGCGGCTCTTGGCGTGCGATGGCAGCAGCGTCAGGGCCTGCCGCAGCACGGCTTGCGCCGCCTCCAGCCGCCCCATCGCCACCAGCACGCTACCCTGATTGTAGGCCGGCCATACGTCACGCGGGGCCAGCGCCGCCGCCCGCTGATAGGCGGCCAGTGCTTCCTGAAACCGGCCCAACTGTTCGAGCACAATGCCTTTGCCGTTGCAGGCCCACGCCGAGTCGGCGTGCAGCGCCAGCGAACGGTTGTAGGCGCTCAGCGACTCTTCGAAGCGTTTCAGATAGCGCAGCGCCTGCCCCATCTTGGCCCAACTGAAGGCGTGGGTGGAATCAACGCGAACGGCCTCGCGGGCAGCTTCGAGCGCATCTTCGTAATGGCCTAAGTTCACCAGTGTGTCGGTGAGGTTGTACCAGTGCCAAACGATTTCGGGTTGATAGCGGGCGGCGCGCTTGAAGCACAGCAGGGCCTCGGCTGGCTGGCCGAGCGCGCGCAGCGCCAGGCCGCAGCCGTTGTGTGCCCATCCATAGGCCGGATCAAGCTCGGTCGCCCGCCGGTAGGCCTCGACGGCAGCCTGCAGGTGGCCGAGTGTGCGCTCCAACTGGCCCAGCCGCCCCCAGCTTGGCGCATGTTCGGGGTCGGCCTGCAGCGCGCGCTGCAGCGCGGTCAGCGCTTCCCCGTTGCGGCCCAGCGCCCGCAGCACTTCCGCCTGGTTCATCCAGTTCCACACATCGTCCGGAGCGATCTCCGTGGCGGCGCGGTGGCAGGCGAGCGCTTCTTCGGTGCGGCCGAGCCGTTCAAGCACGACTCCCTTGCCCTTCCACGCCCAGGCGTAGGCGGGGTTCAAGTGCAGCGCCTCGTCGTAGGCATCGAGCGCGGCGGGCAACCGGCCGAGCAGGCGCAGCGTTCGCCCCTTGCGCGCCCAGGCCCACGATTCGGCCGGTTGCAGCGCGATGGCGCGGTCGTAGGCGGCAATCGCTTCGACATATTTGCCCAGTTCGGTGAGCGAGTAGCCCTTGTCCATCAGTTCGTGGGCGGCCAGTTCCGGCCCGCTGATTTCGAGATCTGGAGCTTCACCCGTCACCTGTGTGTAGATCGGCGTCAGGCTTTCGACGATGGCGCTCCACGAACCCGGCCGGCCGCCAGGCTGTTTCTGCAGGCAGGCCAGCGTCAGCGCCGTCAGGGCCGGTGGCAGGGTGGCCGCCAGTTCGGGCGGGAAGGCTGGCGTCTCGTTGAGGTGCGCCTGCACCCAGTCATCGAATTTGTGCGCGCTAAACACCGTGCGCCCGGTGAGCATTTCGTACAGCACGCAGCCGAAGGCGTAGATATCGGCCCGCTGGTCTACCGGCGCTGATTGGCACTGTTCGGGCGACAGATAAGGCGCGGTACCCAGCACAGCGCCAACCCGCGTCAAATGGCCGCCTGCCGCCGGGGCCACTTCCGGCCCGTTGGCCGGCAGGTCATCCTGATCGAGCGAACGCACCAGGCCGAAGTCGGTCACTTTGACGACCGCATCCTGCGTGACGAGGATATTGGCCGGCTTGAGGTCGCGGTGGACGAGGCCGGGCACGCGCTGGGTGGCGTGCTGCATCGCCAGCGCGATCTGCAGGCCGAAGGTGAGCGCCAGCGGTAGCGTAACGCGCTTGCGCTCGATCCAGCTGCGCAGGTCTGCGTCCAGCCCTTCGGGGCCGCTGACATGCTCCAGAATCAGAAACGGGCGGTCGCCGATCTTCTGAACCAGGCGCGCCTGCACGATATGGCGGTGCTTCTCCAGCCTGATCCAGGTCAGCGCTTCCTGTTCGAAGCGGGCGATAGCGCGCGGGCTTTCCAGCAGGCGGGCCTGAAAACTCTTGAGCGCCACTGGTTCGCGCTCGGTGTGGTCGTAGCACAGGAAGACGACACCCATCCCGCCTCGCCGGACATCTATCACCTCGTAGCGGTCGCTGATCATCGCGCCGTGTTCATAGTCGCCGGGCTGCGCCAGCACCGCCGGCATCTCACGGGTGTAAGTGATGGCAGATGCCCCACGCCGGGCGCGATCTGTCTCGGCAGCCGGGCCGTCGTGCTGCATCGATTCGAACACGGCGGGGTCGGCCGAGTCGGAGACGGTGAGATCGTCGAGCGGGGCGGGGCGCTGGCTCAACGCCGCCGTCATCTCGAAGCTGGCAAACTGGGGGCCGGGCGCAGAATTGGCAGACAGTCCGCCGCCGGGCCGTGTAAACAGTCCGCTGTCCGGCAGCGCGGTATCGCTCGCGGTGCGGTCCGGCGCAGGTGTTCCATTCCAGTCATCCGGCGGCCGCAGATAGGCTTCGACGCGGCCCAGCAGTTCGATGACCGGCTGCCCGCCCGTCACCGGCGCGCCCGGCGAAGCCAGCCTGGGCGGCGGTTCATCGGCGGCCAACGCCCACAACACGACGCTCAGGTTACGCAAGCTGGGATATTCGGCGGCGGCTTGCGGCAGCCAGCGCAGATACTGGTCGCTGATGCGGGCGGCCGTCATCCGGTCAATATCATGGGTGGCATTCAGGCTGGCCCGCTGCCACGCCAGTAGTGCCTTGCCCACATAGATCACGCGCAGACGGCCCTCGTCGTCCAGCGAACGCTGCGCGCACAGGTCACCAATCGCGAACAGGTCATCCACGCGGGCCTGCCCCTCGTCGTGGCGCAGTACCAGCTTGCCCAGCCGCCGCACCTCGGCGTCGAGATCCATCGCGAAGTAGTCGCGCAGGTCAAGCGGGTGCTTGCGGCGCAGCATCGCCTCAGCCGTTTGCGGCGGCAGATCCGAGGGACGGCGGCCCGACTGTGGTACCGGTGGCAGAGTCATGCGGGTGCGTGCGCGGCGCTCTCCGAAGGCGAATCGAGACCTGGCTCATCGTTGTCATCGGTGGGCGGCTGCGCGTTGAAGGTGAGGCGGTCGGGCGATTCCGCGTCCAGGTCGGCCACGATCACATCGCCGGGCTGGAACGTATCCTCGACGATGCGCGCGCCCAGCGGCCGCGTGATCAGCCGTTCGACGGCGCGCTTGAGAGGGCGCGCGCCATTCACCGGGTCATAGCCGCGCCGCAGTATGAACTCGCGCGCCACCTCGGTCAGCACCAGTTCAAGACGCTGGCTGCTTAACCGGGCGCGCAGGCTGACCAGTTGCAGGTCGAGGATGGCGGCCAGCGCCTCGGGCGACAGCGAACGAAATGTGACGACTTCATCGAGCCGGTTGAGGAACTCCGGCCGGAAGAAGCGGTTGAGATATGCGGAATAGTCCGGTTCGCGGCTCGTGCCGGTGAAGCCGAGCGTCTTGCCGCTTTCCTCGGTGCCGATGTTGCTGGTCATGATGAACACAGCGTTGCGGGCGTCCACATGTCCGCCGCGCGCATCGCTCAAGCGCCCGTCATCGAAGACCTGCAGGAACAGGTCGAAGACTTCCGGCGCGGCCTTCTCGACCTCGTCAAGCAGCACGACCGAGTACGGGCGGCGGCGCAGGCCGTCGGTGAGCTGGCCGCCCCGGTCCGTATCCTTATAGCCGGGCGGCGCGCCGATCAGCCTCGAAACGGTGTGCGCGTCGTGAAACTCCGACATGTCGAGCCGCAGCAGAGCTTCGTCGCTGCCGAAAAGGAAGGCGGCCAGCGCCCGCGCCAGTTCGGTTTTGCCCACGCCCGACGGGCCGAGGAACAGAAATACGCCAATCGGCCGGTTCGGGTCGCCCAGCCCGGCGCGAGCGGTTCGTACCGCCGCCGCGACCGCCGCCACCGCGTCATCCTGCCCGATCACGCGCTGCTTCAGCACGCTTTCGACATCGTTGAAACGGCGCCGTTCGTCAGTCGTCAATTGGGTGAGCGGAATGCCCGTCCACTCGGCCAGCACTTCCGTCACGCTCTCGACGCGCACCTCGTTCACGCCTTCGTCTTCATCGGCCGGGCTGGTGCGCACGACGACGCGCGCGCAGGCTTCATCCAGCAGGTCAATCGCTTTGTCGGGTAGGCGGCGGTCGGGCAGATAACGGGACGACAGGCGCACGGCCGCTTCGAGCGCCTCCGGCCGGATCGTCACGTCATGATGGGCCTCAAGCCGCGCGCGCTGGCTGGCGAGGATAGCGAGCGCGTCTTCCTGGCTCGGTTCCTCGATATCAATCGGGCGGAAGCGGCGGTCAAGCGCGGGGTCGGCCGCAATCGCGCGCCGGTACTCCTCGTGCGTGGTCGCGCCGATGCAGATGATTTCGCCCCGTGCCAGCGCCGGCTTGAGGATATTGGCCGCGTCGAGGCTGCTGTCAATCGTGTCACCCGCCCCGACGATGGTGTGGATTTCGTCAATGAACAGCAGTACGTTCTTGGCCTGCCGCGCTTCCTCAACCAGCCCGATCAGCCGTTCCTCGAACTGGCCGCGCAAACTGGTTCCAGCGACCAGCGTGCCGATCTCGATCTGGATGATGCGCTTGCCGCTCAGTGCGCCGGGGGCGCTGCCATCATGAATCGCGTAGGCCAGCCCTTCGACGACGGCCGTTTTGCCCACCCCGGCATCGCCGAGCAAGAGCGGGTTATTCTTTTTGCTGCGGGCCAGCGTGCGGGCCAGCGCGCGCAGTTCCTCGTCGCGGGCGATAACCGGGCCGATGCGCCCCGCCGCCGCCTGCTCGTTCAGGTCGCGGCCATACTTGTCGAGCAGCGGCGTGGGGAAGCGCGCTGCCGGGTTGCTATCCCGCGAGAGATCGGCATGTTCTTCAGAAATGCTGTCCTCGTCCCCCTCGTCGCCGGGTTCGAACAGTGAGGCGCTGCCCGGCGCGGCCATATCCTGCTGATAAACCTCGTTGAGCAAGGCATTCAGCCAGAAATCCACGTCAAAACCGAGGTCGGCCAGCTTGCGCACCGGCACGCTCTCGCCTTCCTGCAGGATGGCGAGCAGCAGATGGCCCTCGGTCACTTCGTCATATTGGTCGCTGTTCGCCGTGAAGGTGGCAATCGAGAGTACCATTTCCGCGCGCGGCGTCAGCGGCAGCACATCGCCCAGCGGGCCTTCGCCAGCGCCGATCTCGCGGCGGATTTCGCTGCGCACGATGCGTGGGCTGAGGCCAGCCCGGCGCAGCAGGCGGCCAGCCGCGCCGCCCTCGCGCCGTGTGAGCGCGACGAACAGGTGCTCGACGCCGATATACGGGTGGTTGAGCGTGCGCGCCTCTTCGGCCGCCAGCGAAATCAGCCGGCCGCAGCGGCGGCGCACATCCTTCTCAGGAAACTCATTGGGCATAAGCATATGGTGCGGCGAACCTGCCCCCTGGCACGCCTCAATTCCCCCATCGGGCGAGGGCCGAGGCGTCCCCTCTCTTCCGCGCAGAGTATAGCAAATGGCGGCCCGCGCGCGATTCATCGGGCTAGCCCCGGCCAAAGGCTGTTGCAAAGTCACCTGCTGGTGCCACAGCCAAATCGCATCGCCGGTTCCCCGGCCACGCACTTACTTCACGTCTGTTTCAGTGCGTCCGTTTCGCCCGAGGCTGAAGTCATCAGGCTGGAGCTGCGCCCCTTGAACGGTGCTTTTCGCTTGTAGACACGCAGCTTGCTGCGGCTGCCGGCACTGGCTGTTTTGGAAGCCGGCTTCAGCCTCAGGCGTCGTCCGGCTCAACCACCCCAACCTTCACCCGGTCACGTCCCTGTTGCCTCGCTCAAGCTGTGGGTAATGCGTAGCCTCCCTTGCGAGGGCAGGTTATTGTCTTCAGGTTGCCGTCTCACGCCCGTCCGCTTTGCGTCCGTCCGGTCCACCCGATATTCACCTGCTGGCAGCTTGTCTGAGCTATGCTGGATCTGTGTTAGCCCGCGATGAGGTGCGCCTGTTGTCCGCTATTCTGTCCACTGTCCACTACAATCTTCTCTCAGAGTCTGTCCACTAGTTTGATTCTGTTCGGTTGTCCGCTCTTTCACAGGATTGCTAACAACGCCCCATTTTCCCCTCTGCCAGACTGGAGAGGGGCTTGGGGGTGAGGTGTCGTTTGAGAGGGGGCCGGGGGTGAGGTGTCGTTGGAGAGGGGCGGGGGTGAGGTATACCGGCTGCGCCTGTAGAATCCGCGCCGCCGCCTGTATACTGGCCCCCATCCTTCCGGCCTGTAACCATGGAATGCGCCTGTATGAAACTCGGTATCGTCGGCCTGCCCAACAGCGGCAAGACCACGCTCTTCAACGCTTTGACGCGCAGCAATCTGCCGACGGGCGCGGCCACCAGCGGCCAGTTCGAAGTGCATACCGCCACCGTGCCAGTGCCAGACGGGCGCGTGGACCGGCTCAAGGCGATGTACAACCCGAAGAAGACCACCTACACGCAGATGACCTATGTGGATATCGGCGGCCTCGACAAGGGCGTGGGCGATGGCGGGCTGAAAGGCCAGTTCCGCAACGAACTCAGCGGCCTCGATGGCTTCGTTCATGTCGTGCGCGCCTTCTCCGACGAAAACGTGCCGCATCCCTACACCAGCATTGACCCGGCCCGCGATGTGGCGATCCTCGATGGCGAATTCCTGCTCTCCGACCTGGTGACGGTGGAAACCCGCATCGAACGCCTCGATGCCGACCTCAAACGCAAGGGCAAGGCGGGTGACAAGGCGCTGGCCGATGAACTGGAGGTGATGGGGCGGCTGAAGGCCCAACTCGAAGTCGGCCACCCCCTGCGTGACCTCGGCCTGACCGAGGACGAGATCAAGCCTCTGCGCGGTTTCGGCTTCCTCACGCTCAAACCCGTCCTCATCGTCCTCAATATTGACGAAACGCAGCGCGCCATGACGCTGCCCTACGAACACCGCGACAGCCAGGTGGTTAGCCTGCAGGCCGGCATCGAAGCCGAACTCAGCCAGCTTGACCCCGCCGACGCTGAGGTATTCATGGCCGAGTACGACATCGCCGAACTGAGCGCCGACAAGGTCATTCGCCTGTCCTACGAGCTGATGCAGATCCATTCGTTCTTCACAGTGGGCGAGGACGAAGTGCGGGCATGGAGTGTGCGCATCGGCGCGACCGCCCCCGAAGCGGCCGGCGTCATTCACAGCGACCTGCAAAAAGGCTTCATCCGCGCCGAGGTCTTCCACTACGACGATCTGATGGCGGCTGGCAGTGAAGCCGCCCTGCGCGCCACCGGCAAGTTCCGCCTCGAAGGCCGTGAGTATGTCGTCAAGGATGGCGACATCGTTCACATTCGCTTCAACGTATAGCATTCCTCAATAAGCTTCCGCCTTACCTGCCATCCCTGCCAATGACAGGGATGGCTTTGTGTTTGGTAGGTAAGTACTATACCTTGGCTATAGTACCTCGCGTGATGGTTCTATAGTTCTACGAACAAATTAACTTGAATTGTCTGCAATTCCTGTTACACTTTGCTGACGTGAATGTACCAAGACACCGGTCGGCTAGTCAGCCCACTACTTCCCGTGCAAACCCTCGCATTCACGCAGGAGCACTACAACCAGCAGAAAACCTGAATTACACATGCAGCCCGGCTGATGCGTCCTGTAACGCCAGTCGTTCTGCCCTGCCTTGCGGCGTACTTTGCATTCGTGCGGTGGCGATTGGTACTCAACATACGGTTTCGGTGGTACTTAATTCATGCGTGGGGGGAGCGATGGCCGTAACAGTGTCGTGGGATGAAGAGGAACCCAATGTCCTTCGTCTCGCCTTCGGGGGGCAATGGACGTGGGACGAGCTTTACGAGGCAACCAGGCGCATCACGGCCATGTGCGCGGCCCGGCCTGGGCGGGTTGACCTGATCTCCGACATGTTCGAAGCGCCGTACCGGCCGGGGCAATTCGAAGACCATCTCAACCGCCTGATTGCCGGATACAAGCGGTCTGACAATCTGCGCCGGGTCGTGCTGACGATGAGCGGGTTTCATTATCAGTTATACCTCGCCTTCGCCAGCCAGAATCCGCGCACGCTCGCCTATGATGTCGCGCCCGACGTGAACGCGGCGCGGGAGTTGATCCGGGCGGCGCGTTTAGACCTGCCGCTGCCGGAATACGTGCCCGCCGTCGAGATGCTCGTCTAGAGCGTGGTGGAAAAGCCCTGCATCCCTTACCCCTTCTCCCGAACCGCTGTGTCTACGCGCGGCAGGGTGAAGGGGTGATCCGTCCGCGCAGCGGACGCATTTCCCTCTCCCGCAGGGAGAGGGATTAAGGGTGAGGGCCACGAGGGTGAAGTCCTCTACTGCAGCGCCGCACTTTTTTCGTTCACCAGCTGCGCGGCCTGTTCGATGAAGGCCGCCACCGGCATCGCGCCCAGGTCCTCGTCCGTCCGCAAACGCACGCTCACCGTTCCAGCTTCCTCGTCGCGGCCGCCCACGATCAGCAGCCACGGCACATGCTGTTCGCGCTGCACGGCGATCTTCTGGCCCATGCGCGCCTTGCCGGCGTCCACTTCCACGCGCAGGCCTGCCGCCTTCAACTGCCCGGCGATCTTTTCGGCATAACCGAGGTTCTTGTCCGTCACCGGAATCACAACCGCCTGCACCGGGGCCAGCCAGGCCGGGAATGCGCCGTCGAAGTGCTCGATCAGGATGCCGATGAAGCGTTCGAGGCTGCCGAACGGCGCGCGGTGAATCATAATCGGCCGCTGGCGCGTATTGTCTTCGGCCACGTACTCCAGCTCGAAGCGGGCCGGCAGGTTGTAGTCCACCTGCACCGTGCCGAGCTGCCAGTTGCGCTTGAGCACATCGCGGAAGATGAAGTCGAGCTTCGGCCCATAGAAGGCCGCTTCGCCCTCTTCGACCGCGTAGGGCAGGCCGAGTTCGTCACACGCTTGCAGAATGGCTTCCGTCGCCTGCTCCCACAGCGCATCATCGCCCACATACTTGTCGCTCTGCGGGTCACGAATGCCCACGCGGGCGCGGAAGTCCTGCAGGCCGAGCGTGCTGAACACGTACTGGATGAGCTTGACCACCGCCTTGAATTCGGCCAGCAGTTGCTCGGGCGTCACGAACAGGTGCGCGTCGTCCACCGTGAAGCCCCGTACGCGCGTCAGGCCATGCAGTTCGCCGCTTTGCTCGTAGCGGTAAACCGTCCCGAACTCGGCGTAACGCTGCGGCAGGTCGCGGTATGAGCGCATCTCGCTCTTGTAGATCATGATGTGGTGCGGGCAGTTCATCGGCTTGAGGAGATATTCTTCCTCATCCACCTGAATCGGCGCGTACTGGCTGTCCTTATAGTACGGGTAGTGGCCGGACGTGCGGTACAGGTTCAGATTGCCGATGTGTGGCGTGACGACCGGCAGATAGCCGTTGTCAATCTGTACCTGGCGCAGCCAGCGTTCCAGCGTATCGCGCAGTACCGCGCCCTTCGGCTTCCACAGCGGCAGACCCTTGCCCACCAGCGGGCTGAACGTGAACAGGCCCAGCTTTTCACCCACCACGCGGTGATCGCGGCGCTTGGCCTCTTCCAGCCGGTGCAGGTATTCCTGCAGCTGTTCCGGCGTTTCCCAGGCCGTGCCGTAGATGCGCGTCAGTTGCTCGCGCTTCTCATCGCCACGCCAGTATGCGCCAGCCGGGGCCTTGAACGTGATACTGATCGCGTCTGGATTAATCTCGGCCGTGCTGGCGACGTGTGGCCCCCGGCACAGGTCCGTAAACGTATCCTGCGTGTAGAAGCTGATTTTCGTGGCTGGGCCGGAAACCGGATTGCCGTTCTCGTCGAACTTGCCCGACGCCAGTTCGTCAATCAGTTCGAGCTTGTACTTCTCGCCCGTAAACTCCGCCCGCGCCTCGTCGGCCGATACTTCGCGATACTGGAAGGGGTAGCCCCCGCGGATGATCTCCTTCATGCGGTTTTCCACCCACTTCAGATCTTCTTCGCCGGCCGGCTGCGGCAGCTCGAAATCGTAGTAAAAGCCGTCCTCGATGGGCGGGCCGATAGCGATGTGCGCCTCAGGGAAGCGTTCACGCATCGCCTGCGCCATGATATGGGCGGACGAATGGCGGATTTTGAAGAGCTGACTGTCCTTGTATTCTTCGGCCATGAGTTGTGCATCTCCGGTGGGTACAGGCGAACGATTATAGCAGACGGGTCGAACGAAGCCGGGACAAGAAACCGCCCGCGTGGGGCGCACGCGGGCGGGCAGCATTGCCGGTCTCAGCGCGCTTGGCTCAACAATGTGCCCCGGTAGTCGTCGGGTCGCAGCACAGCACTTCGTCAATGATCACGGCGGCCACTTCAGCAGTCGCCCGCTTGCCGGGGTTGACCACCGTCAACTCGGGCATCCGGGCTGGCTCGTTCTCCGTCACCTGTGTGAAGATGCCGGGGAACGTATCGAGCGCGATCATGTTATCAATCGCATCCTCAATCGTCTCGGCGTTCAGGTCCGCCACCACCACATGCGGCGTTTCGACGGTCATAAACGACAGCGGCATACACTCGGGCAGAGACTTGCTCACCTCGTAGCTCAGGCGCATCTGGCGCTCGAAGTAAGGCATGGTGACGAAGGCGGCCGTGAACACAGCGCCATCCTCCATCTCCACCAGCACATCGCACGAGTCCGTATCGCCGGTCGCGGGCATTTCCAGCCATACACGCCGGGGCATCAGCAGCACGGTCGGGTTCATGTTATCCAGGGTTCCTGAGCGCAGATTCAGGGGCGTCTGCCTCATCTCATCGTTTCCAATTCTGGTTTGCAGCATATGACAATCCAGAAATGGTGTCAATCAGGTCATGTGGATTGCAATGGCCTCATGGTATAGGGGCTAATGCTACTCCCAATCCTCGATTGAGAGGCTCGGAATACGTGAGAACTCTCGCGTGTTATGCGTAACAAGGATCAGTTCGTTGCTCACGGCGATAGACGCAATCAGCAAATCGTTTGGCCCGATTGGTGTTCCGTTTCGCTCCAGGTCAGATCGTATACGGCCATAGACCACTGCCGCCGCATCGTCGAAGGGAAACGAAACGAACCGGTCGGTGAAGGCCCGCTGGATATTGAGCGAGCGTTCCGGGTATTTGCTTTTCATAGCCCCGGCAAAAAGCTCCGCCTTCACCACCGCGCACGTCACAATCTGCTCATCCGGATGGGCCAGAATCTGCTGGGAAACAGATGCGGAACGCCCCGTAAGGTGCATGATGCAGGTATTGGAATCCAGGAGATACCTCATGGAATCGGCTCGCGGTCCTCAAACGGCAGTTGCGGCGGTCGTTCAACCGGGTCGTCTGCCAGACTGCCCGCCGTTCGCTGCACAAAATCAGCCCACGGCAGGTGTACCCAATCATCTGTAACCAAATCACGGCGCAAGAGAAGGCTCAGGCGCTCAATCAGGCGAACCTTATCGGTTGAGGACAGCTTTTCTGCTAAGGCTGCAGCGTCATCGTAGATCGTCATGATGCCGTGACTCCATAACTCTTCACTCATTATTGTAGCGCACCCCACGTTCCCGGCGCGCGTAGTTCCCCCCTCTACGCAGCGCAGCGGAGTGGAGGGAGCAGGGGGGAGGGGGGAGGTTTCGCGGTTCACCCCCTCACGATGGGCCGCCGCCGTCTGCTATCATGGCAGTGTGCGGCGGGCAGCGGAGCAATCAGTGAGCACCCGAACCCGATTGATCCTCATCGTGCTGGGCGCGTTCGTCTTCCGGGCGCTGCTGGCTGCGCTGTTCGTGCGCTTCCCCGGCATCGCCGACCCCAACTTCTACTACAACTCCTCGCTGCGCCTGCTCGATGGGCACGGCTTCACGATTGATTACATCTGGAACTACGCCCAGGCGCCCGCTTCCGTCGTCCATCCCGAAGATTTGTGGATGCCGCTGGCCAGCGTATTAGCGGCCGTTCCGCAGGCTTTCTACCGCACAGCCGAAGGCGTCTTCAACCCGCTTTCGCTGCTGCCCTTCATGGTGTTGGGGTCGCTGCTGCCCATCGTCTCGTTCTGGGGGGCGCGTTTGCTGCGCCTCGCTGACGGCCCGGCGCTCTACGCGGCGGCGGCGGCGGCTGTCATCCCCGAATTGGTCCTCAATTCCGTACGTACCGACACCACCATCCCAACCGCCCTCTTTGTGGGTGTGGCGGCGCTCTCGTTCGTGAAAGGTCTGCGCGATGGTGGCGCGGGCTGGATGATTCTGGCTGGCGTGATGAGTGGTCTCGCTTACCTCACGCGCAACGATGCGCTGCTCCTGCTGCCGGGCTATCTGGTCTTCGCCATTGTAGCCTGGTGGGCCGGGCGGCGTGGCTGGACGGAACGGCCGCACCTGCGCTGGGCGCTCCTTGCCCCCCTGGTCATGCTGCTCGCCGTTTCACCGTGGCTGGCGCGCAACTACGCCGCCTTCGGAACGCTCGGCTCGGCCGAAACCCGCAAGATGTTCTTCTACACCGACAATCTCGATCACTACGCCTATGACCGCGAGTTCACGCTCGAAACGCTGCTGGCCGCCAAAACCCCCACCGAGTTAATCGGCAAGCGGCTGTTCGAGTTCGCCGCTGGCATCAAGCTGATTATCGAAGGTCTGGGCGGCTTCCTGGCGGTGGCCGTACCCGGCGGCCTGATTCTGCTGCTTGCCCGCCGTGACAAGCCGCGCTTGCTGGCCATCGCCCTCCCGCTGATCCTGCTGCTTGGCGCGTTCATCGCCTACCCGCTCCTCATCCCGTTCAAAGCGCAGGCTGGCAGTCTCAAGAAGGAAATCCTCGTTCTGCTGCCCTTGCTCGTGCCCCTCGGTGCCTATGCCCTGCAGGAAGCCGTGCCCAACGTTCGCATCCGCTTCGGCGCGATGGCGCTGTCGGTCGTGCTGCTGGCCGCCGGAGCTTTCGACCTCGTGCGGCTGGATGGGGCGTTCGCACAGGGCTACCTGCAATCCGCGCAGAAGCTGGCGGCCGAAGCGCAGAACCTGCCGGACGCGAACAACGATGGCGAACTGGTGTTCATGGCCCAGGACCCGTATATGCTGCGCTACGTTGGGCTGCATTCGATCATGTACCCGCATGAAGACCTCGATACCACGCTCGAGGTCGCCCGGCGCTATGGCGTGGATTACCTGCTCTTCCCGGCCGACCGGCCGCAGTTCGCTGCCGTCCAGAATGGTACAGCCACCGACTCGCGCCTGATTCCGGCCGGGGGCGTGGCTGGCACGAACTTCTCTTTCCTGCGCGTGGAGCCATAGCCCCGTGTATCGTTCGCGCGCACTGTGGCTGATTCTGGCGCTGGCGCTGGCGCTGCGCCTGCTCTACGGGCTGGCGCAAGACCCGCTCGTGCCCTATGGGCCCACTGGCGGCGACGACCCTTGGTATCTGGCCAATGCCCTGGCGCTCGTCACCGATGCTCCACCCGGAACCACTATCAACGGCATTCAGACCTACGTCGTGGCGTTGGGCCAGCCGCCAGTACTCTTTCTGGTGGCCGGTATTCCGCAGGCGCTGCTGCCGCCCGGCCCGGCTGTGCAGGTCCTGCGCGCCGTGCAGGCGCTGGCGACGACGGCCGTCGCTTTTTTCGCCTTCGGATTGGCTGTGCGGCTGGTCGAGGGACTGCCCGCTGCTCATGCGCGCCGCGCCCATCTGGCCGGCCTGGTCGCGGCGCTGGCACTGGCGTTGTCCCCGGCCCTGATCATCGAAGCGGCGCAGGTTAAAACCGAGTCGCTGTTCGTCTTCTTCGTCACCGGCGGCGTGTGGGCCTTTGTCGAGGCGCTGAACCTCACCTCCCGCCACACCCGAGAGAATGTAGAGGCAAGGCATGCCTTGCCATTACCACCAAATCCACCATCTCCGGCAAGCCATGCCTTGCCCCTGCCACGGAACCCATCATCACCATTCGGCCAGCGTGAATGGTTCTGGTGGCTGCTGGCGGGTGTCTTGCTTGGCCTGGCCACGCTCACGCGGGCGGTTTTTCTCGCCTTTCCACTGGCGCTGGTGGTCTTCGCGCTCTTCGCGCTGGGCTGGCGTGCAGGCTGGAAGCGGGCGCTGCTCCTGCTGGCGGTTTACGCGGCCGTCGTGCTGTCATGGACGGCTTACAATCTGGTGCGCTATCAGCGGCTGGTGGTGGCGGGAGAGGGATTCGCCTCATTCGTCTATCTGGGCGCGGCCGGCTGGGATGGCCCCGAGCAGGTTGATCAGCGCCTCAGCGAAACCCTCGGCGAGCCTGAAAACGGAAGCTGGAATCAGGGCGATTTCCTCAATGCGGCGGGCAGCACGATTGGCGCAGACCTGCCAGGCTATCTGGCGCGGCGGCTGGGCGAACTCGGCGACGCGATCCTTCAGCCCCACAACGTACCCGTATTCGTCGGCGAAAGCCTGCGCGCACTCGTTGCCCAGTGGTGGGCGGGCGGGCGCAGTCTGAACGGTTTGGCCGCGGTTGCTCAGGCCGATGCCTTCTGGCCGAAGCTGCTGCTCTACGTGGTACACTATGCAGGATTATTGCTCGGCGCGGCGGGTGTTTTCCTGACGTGGCGAAGCTGGCGGGCGGGTTTGCCGATGCTCGGCTATATCGGTTATACGCTGCTCGTCCATCTGTTCCTGCTGGCCCTGCCGCGCTATGTGTTTCCACTCACGCCGTTCCTGTGGGTGTTTGCGGCGGCAGCCATTGCTACCGCCAGTTCAAAGTTGAAAGTTGAAAGTTGAAAGCCCTTCGTGCGAGGATCAACTTTCGTTTGTCGCATTCCATTTCGACAGACCCATGAGATTCCGGATCAAATGATGAACCTCTTCTTTCAACTTTCAACTTTCAACCTTCAACTGGTTCTGCCATGACCACCATCCTCGGAATTGAAACCTCATGTGATGAAACGTCCGCCGCGGTCGTGGTGGACGGCGTCTCGATCAAGTCGAACGTGATCGCCTCGCAGGTGGATTTGCATGCGCGCTATGGCGGCGTCTTCCCCGAAATCGCCTCGCGTGCTCATGCCGAACAGATCGGCGCAGTCGTCAAGCAGGCCATGGACGAGGCCGAAGTCACCTACGATCAACTGGATGCCATTGCCGTCACGCGCGGGCCGGGGCTGGTCGGGTCGCTGCTGGTGGGCGTCAACTACGCCAAGGGCGCGGCGCTGGCCAGCAAGAAACCGCTGATCGGCGTCAATCATCTCGAAGGCCATATCTACTCGCTGTGGGTATCCGAATCGCGCCGCGAGATCGAGTTCCCCATCGTCGTGCTGATCGTCAGCGGCGGCCACACGGAATTGATCCTGATGACCGGCCACAGCCAGTACGAACGGCTCGGCGGCACGCTCGATGATGCGGCAGGCGAGGCCTTCGACAAGGTGGGCCGGCTGTTGGGGCTGCCATTCCCCGGCGGGCCAAATATCGAACGCGCGGCTGCGGGCGGCAATCCCGCTGCCTACGACTTCCCCCGCGCCCGGCTGGAAGAACCCTACGATTTCAGCTTCAGCGGTCTGAAAACCGCCGTGATGCGCGCGGCGACCGTCGCTCCCTCAGCGGCGGTGCGGCGTGGCGAGGCAGCCGGCGAACGCCATGCGCAGCTGCGCAGTGATGTGTCCATCGCCGATCTGGCGGCCAGCTTCCAGCGCGCCGCCGTCACCGCGCTGGTCGAGAAAACGGCGAAAGCGGCCGAGATGTTCCACGCGACCGAGGTCTTCATCGCGGGCGGGGTGAGCGCCAATCAGACGCTGCGCCAGGCCATGCGCTCGGCCACTGAACTGCCCGTCCGCTACCCGCCGCTCATCCTGTGCACCGATAACGCCGCCATGATCGCCGCCGCCGGTTACCGCCGCTTCCAGGACGGCCAGCGCGACTCGTTCTCGATGGACGTTCGCCCCACCTGGCCGCTGACGAACAAGACGAGTTGAAAGTTGAAAGATAAAAGTTGAAAGTGAGAAGCGCGGGGCCGGATACGCCTCGCACAATCACTTTCAACCCTTACCTCCCCTACAGATACCCCCCCATCACCCTGACCATCTCCTGCGCCCGATGGCGGAAGGTGTGTTCGGGCTGGCGAAATGGCGGAACGGAGGGACGCAATTGCGAAATATTGTTTCAATTGAGTTGATGCAGGGCCATAATCAACATGGTTCAAGTACGACAGGTGCACCATGATTTTCGCTCACACGCTCCCATACGTCCTTAGCCGGTGTAAAACGCAAACGCGGCGGTTAGTGAAACAGGGAGAATATCTGCGTGAAATAGATGGCACATTCCGTGTTGAGTCAGATCGGCGGGTTGTCTATCAGATCGGCAAGGAGTATGCAATTCAACCTGGCCGTGGCAAAGCAGCAGTGGCGCGCTTGTTGCTCACCGGATTACGTCGCGAACCGGTTGAGTCAATTAGTACAGCTGATGCCATCGCTGAAGGTTTTCCATCGCGTGACGCCTTTCTCAACACATGGCGCGCGATTCATGGTGACAACGCCGACCTTGCACACGAGGTATGGGTGCTTGAATTTGTGCTGCAGCCCGCACCCTCAACACTGAGAGATGGCCATGAGCGAAAGTCCGGTACGCACCGACGTTCTCATAACCGTGATGACCTATCCCCATCCGTCACGCGGACATCAGGAACTGGTGTGCACAGCGGGATTAACTCGTAGCGGTGAGTGGGTGCGACTTTACCCAATCGATTACCGTTATCGGCCGAGAGATCAACAGTTTCGGAAATACCAGTGGATTTCGGTTGGGCTGCATCCACATGGTGCAGGCAATGATCGGCGAAAGGAGAGCCGTAAACCGGAGCTAGAGACAATTCGCGTATTGGGCGATCCACTTCCAACCAGCCGGGATTGGGCTGCGCGACGTGCACTGATCGATCCGCTCCCTCATCACTCGGTTAACGAACTTCGCGGCTTATACAATGCCGATGGCACGTCGCTCGGCATAGTACGTCCAACGCGGATCCTCGATCTGAAGATTGAAGACGCGAACCGTGAGTGGAAGCCAGAATGGGCCACGCTGTTTCAGCAGATGCGCTTGTTTGGCGAACCGCAGAAACCACTCGCAAAGCTACCCTACAAGTTCAGCTATGTATTCGAGTGCTCTGACAGCATCAACGCGCATAATGCTATGTGCGAAGATTGGGAGCTGGGTGTCCTTTATCTGAAAGAGGTTGACCGTCTAGGCAGTGAGAAGAAAGCTGCCGAAAGCGTTCGAAAGAAGTTCCTGAATGAATTATGTGCTCCTGACAGAGACACTCGATTCTTCATGGGAACGGTTTTCCCTTACAACGCTTGGGTAGTCTTGGGTGTGCTCTGGCCGCCAAAGCTATCTGAACCGGGTCAACTACCACTTCTCTGATTGGCTGGTTCGCTGGGAACGAATCCCGCTGGCTAACACGTTACCGTCGACTCGTCAGATCTACATAGTCGAACGGTCTATGTCGTGTAACCCCCCATCACCCTGACCATCTCCTGCGCCCGGTGGCGGAAGGTGTGTTCGGCGAGGGCGCGCTTGCGGGCCGCTTCGCCGATGGCGCGGCGTTCGGCGTCGTGCGCCAGCAGCCAGCGCAGGCGCTCCACCGCTTCGTCCGGGGACTGCAGGACGATCACCTCTTTGCCCGGCTCGAACCATTCCTCGATGCCGAGGTACGGGCTGGCCACCATTGTCGCGCCCATCGCCGCCAGTTCGAACGGCCGCGAGGTGGACGAAGCGTAAACGCTGGCGTGGGCCGCCCGCGTGATCGCCAGGTTGAGCTTGCTGCGGCAGGCGTATTCGCGCAGCTTCGAGAACGACAGGTAGGGCAGCCTTTCCGTCCGGCCGAGGTCGCCCAGCGCTGTGCCGCGCACCGCGAACCGCGATTCCGGCAGCGCCAGCGAGGCATCGCGCAGCAGGGCGTCAATCCACTCACCCCGGTACTCGCGCCCGTGCCCGTAGAAAAAGACGTCCAAATCCTGCGCCGCCACCGCCACCGGGCTGAACACGTCCGGGTCCACCCCGTAGTACAGTGTGTGGGCGGCGCGCGCGCCCAACGCCTGAATCATCTCCGCGCCGCCCTTGCTGTTACTGAAAAAGGCGGTGTATTCGGCTGGGTCGGCGCCCTGATAGATGCGAAATCCGCTGCTGAAGCCGTGCAGGCTGGGCAGGCTGGCCGGCACGTCACCGTCATAGTAGAAAACCGGCTTGCCGTGTTTACGCTGGATTTCCGCCGGGATGCCGGTGAAATGATTGAGCGGCACCGTCAGCAGCAGCACGGCGTCAATATCCGGCTCGCGGGTAAGGATGCGATCCAGATGGCGGCTCCACAACGGCGCGACGAGGGCGCGGGCCGCCCTGCGCGTGGCGCGCTCGCTGCGCGTTTCGGGGCTATTGCCCGCGCCGGGCGTGGGGGTCGCTGCCGGCTGTTTGCCCCCACCCATCTTCCGCATCGTATTCCGCGCCCACTGGAACGTATCCCCTTGCAGCCGGGCCGGATTGGACGCCGAACGCCACCACAGCGACTCGATGGGCGGCCCCTGATACGGCGCAGCAATCACCTCGACGCCGATCTCGTAGAGCGCCTTCATCAACTGCCACCAGGCGGGGGTGGCGCTGAAGGGCTGAGTGAGATCGAGCGACGAGACGACGATCAGAAGTTTCATCGGGCCGGGGCAATTCCTGCAAACGCGGCGTTTGACGTGGTACTGTAACGGGCACGGGAACGCGATTCAAGCCCGCGCAGGAGGCCGAGATGCTCAACCCACTGGTGCGCCCCGCCACGCCGGATGATGCCGCCGCCATCGCCCGCGTCCATACCGAAACGTGGAAGTCCACCTACGCGGGCGCAATTCCAGACGACGTGCTGGCGCAGTTCACCGATCAGGCGCGCCGCGAAACCTACTGGCGCGACCAACTCATCCGCGAGGCGCAATCCGGCGAAACGCGCACCTGGGCGGCGCTGGATGCCGCTGGGAATGTGTCTGGTCTGGTCGCCGCCGGGCCGGCGCAGCGCACCCCCGATTACCCTGAGGCGGCTCTCCTCTATGCCGGCGAAGTCTATGCGGTCTATGTCCATCCGCGCGCGCAGGGACAAGGCCTCGGTTCCGCCCTCATGCGGTCGGCCGCCGCCGAACTGCGGGCGCGTGGGCTGGCCGGCCTGCTCGTCTGGTGCCTCGAATCCAATATTCATGCGCGCGGCTTCTACGAGCGGCTGGGTGGCCAGTTCATCACCCGCCGCGATGCCAATCTGGCCGGCGCGCTCCTGCCTGAAGTCGGCTACGGCTGGGTCGAGTTCAGGGAATGAATGCGACCCCGGTGGCCTCTGCCGTCTTTGGGCGCAGCGGCTTCATCCCTCGTGGCCTCACCCCCCGGCCTCAAAGCGAGAGGCGCGAGGCAAGCGCGGCGGCGGTTGACCTCTGCGTGGGCCAGTGGGGACGGTGGCGGGCAAGGCCCGAAAAATCCCTGAGTCGTTACAGGAAGGCAATTTCAGGGGCGCGCTGCGAGAATCGGCTGCGATTCGGGGCGGTAAGCCAGATGGTTGCAGAACAGCCGTTCGACGTTGAGAGAAAAAGGCTTCCGAGAATCCCCCCGGTTTTGGCGCAGAAAACCGATTCTCGGAAAAACAGAACGAATGTGCGAATTTATTGGAAGTGGGGCGAAAAAACGACCGCGCAGAAGGCCTGTATTTGCGGCGATTCAAGTCTTAATGGTCAAAAATGACC